>DLVS01000810.1 GCA_003445095.1 Verrucomicrobiales bacterium | reverse complement strand
AAACGGTTTGGCGATGAAGTCGTCAAAGCCGCTGGCCCGGTACCGCTCTTCCTCGTGCGCCAAAGCCGAAGCCGACAAGCAGACGATCTTAAGGTTCGAGTTATGAATCGGGAGGTTCGAAATGGGGGGAGCGCCACTTACTTCCTGCTCCTCCTCGCTCCGTAGCCCGTTCGACTCGGGGAGGATTGCGGAAGGTCGGGGTGACGGCTCAATGTTTCCACGGATCCGCGCGGTGGCCTCTACGCCGTTCATACCCGGCAGCCGGATATCCATGAATACGATGTCGAACCGCTCCTTTCCGGCCAACTCGACAGCCCGTTCGCCAGTTTCGGCGAGTTTTACCTGGCAACCGAGCCCAATGAGCATTTGGGTCAGCACGTCGCGATTTTCCATCACGTCATCGACCAACAGGGCCTTTACCGACCCGCCGGCCGTAAGCCGCACATTTCGATCAAAGTTCAGGAAGCGCGGTGACCGGTTCAATGGGCCCGACCCCGTCACCACTTCCAGCGGTACTCGAAACCAGAAGCGGGAACCGCTGCTGACGGGCGCCACAGTTGGAAGTTGAAGTTTCAGAGTTGGGACGGAACCCTCAACCGGCGTTTGGCCACCGTCTCCCATCTGACTGGAGGGAGGCTTGGGGTGAGGGCTCGCCGGCGACTCAACGCCGAGCTCGCCGCCCATCAGCTCGACCAACCGCTTCGCGATGGCCAGGCCCAGGCCGGTGCCGCCTTTCCTTTCGGCACCGGCCGCCTGTTCAAACGGCTGGAACAGCTTTGACTTCAACTCAGGAGTGATGCCCGGCCCGGTGTCGGTGACGGAGAAGTGGCACGTAAGCAGCGAGGCGCTAGAAGCGAGAAGATTCGAACCTGGAGCTGGCGCCTCCCGCGGATCGCTGAACACTGAAAACTGAACACTTCCCCGCTCCGTAAATTTCACCGCATTGCCCAGAAGGTTGATCAGCACCTGCCTCAGTTTCTGTTCATCCCCGCGAACGCGTGCCAGACCTTCCCCTCCCTCGCCCGCCCGATTTAGGGAGGACGGGAGAGGGCCGGGGTGAGGGCTCACTCTGAATTCAAACCCCAGGCCCTTCGACTCGGCCCTGGGCCGGAACATCATCTCCAACTCCGCGACGAGCGCCCCGAGATCAAACTCCACTGGATGCACCTCCAGCCGGCCCGCCTCAATCTTCGACAGGTCCAGGATGTCATTAATGAGCCCCAAAAGATGCTCCCCACTCTGCTCGATGGTCGCGACCGCGGGGCGGTGCGTCGCCGGCAGATCCGAGGCGCGATGCAGAATCTGCGCGTACCCGAGGATGGCATTCATCGGCGTGCGGATCTCGTGGCTCATGTTGGCGGGGAACAGGCTCTTCGCCCGGTTGGCTTCCTCCGCCGCGTCCCGCGCCTTTTCCAATTTCAAATTCTGCACCTTTAACTCCTCTGTAGCCCGGCGCTCCTGTTCCAGCAACTCCGCGCGGAGCCGTGCCGTCTCACGCTTCTTCCGCGCCAACCGCCAGCCCAGGAACCCGGCCGTGAGCGCCAGGGCCCCGCCCCCGCTGCCCCAGCCTATTTGCGCCAGTAGGCCCGAAGCCTGTGCGTGATCCACCCACAACCTTACCGGCTTACCCGACATCCCCGGCTGCGGTCTCGCCAGTAAGTTCATGAGATTTTCCGTCTGTTTCAATTCGCTGCGATAGTTCTTTAGCGGAAACATGGCGTGCGGGTTAGTTCCAATTCGAACCCCCGCCATCTCGTCGCCATGCTGAGACGAATTGTAGAAGGCCATTCTTGGATGGTATGCGATCCATTCCCCGGATTCGAACTCAGTGAAAATAGCCTCCAGCTCACCGTTTGCCGAATTCCACAGGCGCACCGTCCCGTCGTCGCTTGCCGAGACCAAGGTCTTACTGTCGGGAGTGTAGGCAACATCACGTATCACCTGTGAGTGTCCCTCCATAACCAAGAGCTTGCCCGTCTCGACCTCCCAGACCCTGACTTTGGTGTCGGAACATGCTGCAGCGATATTCTTCCCATCAGGAGCATAGGCGATTTGTTCCACGTAGTTGGGACTGGAGAATTCGCGGACAAGGCGACCGCTCTTGATCTCCCACAACTGAACCATGTAGCTGGGTTGCAGACTACCACCGGCCCACTTCGCCGATTTCGTTGCGCATCTTTGGCTATCTGGGCTGAACACAATGCAGTTGACGTCCCCATTCACGGTGAGCTCGTGGATCAAGTGGCCTTGCCTTAAGTCCCAAATCCTGACTTTCGCATCCGCCGAAGCAGCGCCGAGCAAGCGACCATCGGGGCTAAAGGAGATCGGGCGAAGCCCAGCTGCAGAGGCAGACCTGGAGCCATTTCCACCGTCGGTTGGATTATCGAAGCGCTGTAAGGTGGTGCCGTCCGAAAGGTTGAGAACGACTACCGTTCCGATGGCGTCCTCATCAGACCTTATCGCCTCCGTTACACGGCGCGTCAGAGGGTCCAGCGACTGCGGGTAGTGTTTGGCTTTCATTACCGCTATCATCGAACCATCCCGGCTCACGGAAACACCCCGTGCGTCGGATTCGAATGGCGAATAGTCGCGAAGCATTTTGTCGGATCTGGCGTCCCATATTTCGACAGTTTTGTCCCCGCGCAGTGTTGCCAACCGCTCGTCGTCAAAAAAGGTCGGTGCTTTCACGAAGCTCCCTCCACCTCTGTTCACGCGTTGCACCAGACGGCCATTTGCTAGATCCCATACGCTGAGGCCACCCTCGCTGCTGCCTGCCGAATACACCAAGAACTTACCATCGGAGCTTACTGACACGCTCATCGGGATAGCGATTTCACTTGGCGCTATAGTCCGCTGAAGTTCCCAGTCGCTCGTACGCCAAATTCGAATCGTGTCATTAACAAACGCTGCGGCCATCGCACTTCCGTTCGGGCTAATACACACGCTGGAAACGCTGCTATAGTCACCCGAAAGCCGCGTGATAACCTTTCCCTTTTCTAAATCCCATACTCGCAACGTCCGGTAGGATGTAAGTGGATTGTCTCCACCGTCCGCAGCCACCATCACCGGAAGATACGGGTGGACAGCCACGAATTGAATTCGAGCCGCCATGTCAAATAGATAAGAGTCATCGCCATTGTTTGAATTGAAGTTCCATTTGAGCAGGGTCTTCTCCCCGGAAATGACCACATAATTACTGCCAGGCGCGAATGCCAAGGCGTGAAGATCAGGAACGGAGCTCGAATCTACGCCTTCGTCAGACTCAATCCGAAACCACGGGCCATGCGTCTTCACAACCCTGCCAGAAGCCAGTTCGCGAATCTCTACTTCGCTCTGGCGGATGGCTGCATCTCTGTCAGCCGGTTTTCGACAAGCAGTGGCGACAAATCTGCCATCGCCGCTCAACGCAAATGTGGATACCGCGAAGTTTGTAAACACGAGTTCGGCGTCAACGTTGGTCGTTCCGACGTTCCACAACCTTAAGCCTTCCTTTACATTAGCGAGCAGATGGGTCCCGTCCGGTGTGAACACGAGGTGCGATGAGTCTTTATCTCCGACCAGCGCCAGTTCGAGTCGCCCGTCGGTTGTCCTCCAGATGTTGATTACACCGGACTCATCCACAGAGGCGACCCTCCTTCCGTCCGGGCTGTACCGAACGCATCGAACGGTGGATTTATGCCCTGACAGGTTTCGGATGAGCAGACCAGTCTGCACGTCCCAAAGTTTGACGGAGTTGTCTACGGCCGAACCACTGAACTGCGGGTGGGAGCCGCCACCCGAGACCAAGGTCTTGCTGTCCGGGCTGAAGTCGATGGAGTAGAGAAATCCGCTTCCTCCTTGCAACACGATTTCATGCTCGACTCCAACACCACCGAGACCAGACACCGCACCTTCCATTATGCCGAACGCTGCGACCACGCAAACTCTGAGCATCGCGAGCAATTTACAGACGCCCAGTAAGGACGTGGACTTAGGGATTTCGGCTGGTTTTGCGGATTCCGGGTTCCACAGTTCCGCGTGAGCCTCCTCACCGTGGCTCCTACTGGATTGGACTGGGGCGTCGGGGTTCATGGGGCAAGATTGGAGTGAGTTCATAGACGGGTTTCTTTCACTTGGCGATTAGTTAGGTTTCCGGTTATCGAGAGTGGAGCGTCGTGCTCAGCAGCGGAACTGGGCCTGCTGTTTGCGGGTCTCGCCGGCACCGTTTCGTGGGGCGCGAGATGGAGCACGGGCACGGGCGACTCCGGCGGGGCAAGTGAGCGGGATTGGAACAACTGGCCAGCACCGGCTGCGCTGATGGTCAAACGGCTGCGGCTGAGATCAACGGCGAGTTCGAGGAGTTGGGCGGCGGCACGGAGGACGCGGGAGGCCGGCTGAGCATGGAGTGTGGCATTCATGGTGGGCTGTGTTGCTGGTGACGTGTTGCGGAAGACGTAACGCAGCCAGAATGCCAACGAGTGAAATCAGCAAATTCCTGAGGAATCCTCAAAAGTGAGGCCGTGCAGGCCTCGTTCGAGCAGTCGCCGGCCGGTGGCAATTGTTTGCCGGCGAACAGAATGAACAGTTACCAGGACCGCGGCCTATACCCGCGTTCGTGGTAGGGACCGGTTGCC
>DLVS01000619.1 GCA_003445095.1 Verrucomicrobiales bacterium | reverse complement strand
AAGCTATCGCTGTTAAATCCGTGGTCGGTTTCGAGGAAGCGGTACCGCAGCGCAATCTTACCGATTTCGCGCTGAGCCGCGGCGATCTTGTCGTAAGCCGCTACCGCGTCGGGATACTCTCCGCTCGCGGCCAGGCGAGTCCGAAACTGCTGTTCGGCGGTCGCCTTGCGGCCCATAAGTCCGGGATCGAGCAGTCCGGCCATGCCACCATCGCGCGCTTTCCGAGAATTCTGGTAGCCAAACAAATCGTCCTTGGCGCGACGGGCATTCTCCTCGCTTCGTCCGCTCCACGACAACAGCAACACTTCAAGTTGCTTCAGCCGTTCGAGCGTATAAGGAAACTGATTGTCTCGCAGATATTCCAGCTCGGCCATCGTGAGCAACCGGCTAGTGCGACCAGGATGGCCTGAGACAAACGTCAGCTCACCATCTTGGGCGCCGTCTTTCGACCAGCGCAGGTAATGGGGGAGATGAACCGGCTGGCCGTTTTCGTAGATGCGAAAGAGACAGATATCGAGGTCGTAGCGCGGGAACTCGAAGTTATCAGGGTCACCACCGAAAAACGCCACCTGCTGTTCGGGCGCGAACACCAGGCGGACGTCGGTGTACCGTTTGAATCGATACAAGTGATAGGCGCCGCCCTGATACAGGGTGATGACGTTGGAGCGAAGTCCGGTCTTGTCCTGCGATTCTTTTTCGATTTCCGCGATCACTTTTCGCCGAGCCAAAAATGCTTCGTCCGCCGGGGCGTTCGCTGGCACCGCCGCGTTCACCCGAGCGGTGACGTCTTCAATGGTCATCAAGACATTCAGCTCCAAGTCCACGCACTTGATTTCGTCCTCTGGGCGTTGGGCGTAAAAGCCATCGCGGAGAAAATCCTTGCCGGTCGAACTCATCTTTTGGATCGAGTCGGCCCCCACATGATGATTTGAAAGCACCAAACCGTCTTCGCTGACAAAGCTTCCCGAGCCGCCGGAATTGAAGCGCACGGACGACTTCATCAAGTGGTTCAACCACGCGTCGGTGATTTCGAATCCGTGACGTTCCTTAAGGATTTGGCGGGGCGGATTGGTGTAAAGCCACATGCCCTCGTCCGCGTAAAGGGCAGAAGCGAGGACGCTGGCGGTGAGCATAGTCGAGAGCAGACGAGGCGCGCGTTTCATCGGCATGGCAAAGGGTGTCGGTCAGCCAAAGAAATACAAGCGCGGGGAGAATTGTGCCAGGTCGGGCGCTGGCCGCTGGCCGATGGCTGAAGGCCCCCGCTGCTGCGCCTGGGGCAATCTCTCCGCTCCTGTGCTGCCTTGCGGTCACGCAGACCACTCCGCCGGGCCCGTCGCACGGCCCACGGAGCGTAAGCTACGATAGAAGGGACGAAGGGGGCGGCTTCGGACGGTGTCCGAAGCCGCCGGCCCATCAGTTCGACAGGCGATAGAATTGAGCGGCCGCGGCCGGTTCGATGATGACGACGTAATCGGGGTCCTCAATGATTACCGGGGAATCATCGGGAACGAAAGTGGCGTCGAGTTTGTCACTTTTTTGCACGAGGTAGCCCTCAAATGTCATGGGCCACGCCAGGCGAATCTTGCCTTCCGTCGTGACGCTGACTGCCAATTTAGGCTGCGGGATCGGCGGAGCGACTTCCCCGGGCACCACCCGGACATCGTCAAGCAACAAGGTGTGATCGCCACTCGAAGTCGTATGCGCGAACTTCAGGATGCCGGATTCCGCCGCAGCGGTGAACACGACGTACCGTGCATAGTAGGGATTTCCCACGCCGACCGGAGTCAGCTCCTCCTCCATCAACACCGCGTCGTCGAGAGTCGCTGAGTAAGTCGTGGCTTCCGGTCCGCCACCGTTGCGGGCGTTGACTTCGTAAATCAGTGTGAACTTTTGGTTGGCGACCAACCCGTTGATCAATTGCGAGGCCGAAGAGCCGTTGCCCTGCATGAACAACACCAGGTCCTGCGCTGCCGCGACTCCGTTGTCTGTGAACGGCCCAACCGTATCCACGTTCACGCCGTAACCACCCGTCATGTCCCAACCAGAAACCCTCGCTGGTTGGATGTATCCGACGCCCTGAGGAGAACCACTCGCTTCAAAGCTTGGATTGAGCACCAAGACCTCGGATGAGCTGCGCTCCACGATGGTAATCGCGTCCAACAGCAACGTGGCATCGCCGGTGGGAGCCGCGCTGAATTTCAGTACGCCTTCCGCACCGGTTGGGACGAAGTTGATCGATGGCGAGTTGTACGGGTTTTCATCGAGCACGGCGGTCGCCGTAAACTTCCCAAGTTCCTGACCGGCGAAAGTGACGGTCAATTCCGTGGTGCTGCCTTCCGGACAACAATTACGAGCGTTGTAGCGGAATTGGAGCCAGTAGTTGGTGCCCGGCTTAAGTCCCGAAATCGTCTGCTGAAGCGAGCCCGCGCCCTGGATCAACGCAACCTGATTGCGGTCGGGGAATTGCCCGTTGTCCGCAAACGGCTGCCCGGCCTTGTTGAGACCCACTGTTCCCGTGCTTTCCCATGCGAGCACGGGTCCGACGCCAATCCCTCCAGGTGCCGCCGTACTTTCGAAGCTGGGATTTCGCACGAACGAGGAGACCACGTTGATTGACACGTCGTCGTTCACGGGAAACCCACCGGATTGTGGGACTTCGATTCGGGTCGAACCTCGACTCACTGCCAACACGTTGAAATTGGCGACGCGAGGTCCGCCCTGCGTAAACGCCACCGTGAGCACTCCCTCTTCGTTGGCCGCGGGGAGCGTGGCAACTCCGGAATTCGCACTGCGCAATTGCACTTCGAATGGTCCCGTCGCATTGGCCTCGGGCGGAATGGTGAGGGTAACCGCCAAGGTTTGGCCGGGACTCAATTCACCCACGATGGGTGAGAACTCGAGCGGGGTTAACGGGGGCGCGGTCAAGCCGACCAGCCGAATATCGTCCAGCACCACCGTTTGATCACCGGCCGCCACCTGAGTGAACGTAATGCGCGCCGTCACTTCGGTGGGCGTGAACTTGACGGTTTTGGTCGCGTACGGATTGGCACCGCCCACCGGCGTGACGTTCTCCTCAGAGACCACGGCCTCACCGACCTTCACCTGCAGGCGCGGTGCCGAACCAGTCGGGGCGTTGTAAGCGAAGGTCAGGCTATATTCCGTGTTCGGTACGACTCCGATGATTAGTTGGCTGATCGCCGAACCTTCACCTTGCAGGAAGCCCACGTGGTCTTGTTCCGGAATCGTTCCGTTGTCTGCGGCTGTTTGCGTGGCATTGGCCACCCCGACACTCCCAGTCAGGTCCCAGCCCGCCAGAAACTGATCGACCGGGATGACGCCGGTGTCCG
>DLVS01000625.1 GCA_003445095.1 Verrucomicrobiales bacterium | reverse complement strand
TCGTGCGTGTCCAGCCATTTCGGCCGAGTTAGTCGAAGCACTGATCGAACTCGACGGTCTGCCACCGGGACTATTGATCCGCGCAGCCTTTCAACCGGACTTGAAGAGATTCAGCGGGCCAGAATTCGAACCGATATTTGTGAACCTTCGCGGGCTCGAACAAAGCGCCGTTCGACATCGAGACGCAGTGACAGCTTCGTTAAACCACCCGGATTTCAAGCAGCGCGTTTACGCGCTCGAAATGATGAGGAAATGTAAAGTCTCTGCGAAAGCGTTTCTCGACGAATTGGTGGGGCTGGCCCTTTCGTCGAGCAAGCTGGTTCGCGAGCAAGCGCAGTCGCTGCTGGCCGATGTAAAGCAGGACGCGACTCCGTTGCTTGAACGCAAGGTTGCCAAAGGCACGAATGAGGAAAGAGCTCTCGCGGTCGGACTGCTTTGGGCGTGGGAAGGAGAAAAGGCGCGAACATTTCTCCAAGGCCGCTTGGGGGAGGAAAAAAACAAAAAGGTGCTTCAGGCGATTGAAGATGCACTTGCCGTTGCGGCTCCACCCGCCGAGCCACCCGCGAAAGCGACCTTGGATTTGCCGCCGCTTGCCCCAGTGCTCACTCACGCGCCGCTTGGATCAGAGACCGAACGCGCCTGGCAGGAGTGTTTCCGAAGAGTGAACGCGGCCCTTGCCAAGTCCGCGACGGGACAACCCACGGGATACCGGCCAGGCGGTCTGAGCCCCGTGTCCGCGGGTGCCATCCAAAAAGCGTTTCTCGCGATTCAGCGCGAAGGAAAAACCGAACCTGTTCTGGGCGGCTTATTGCACGCGTCCTGGATGAAAGAGGTATGCGAGCCCATCAAGGAATTCTGGCAACGACCCGAGTTGAGTTTGGTGCACCTTGTTCGCTTCCTCATTCACGTCGGCGCACTGCAAACCGATCGCCAGCAAGACCGGCAGATTCTAAGTTACGGATACTGGCTGGAAACTCTCCTGCCGGCTTTTCGCCGTACCCGTCCCGACATTGGCTTGCGCGAACTCGGCGCCGCATTCACGGCCGCTGGACTCGACGCGCGGCGCATCGGCACAGGTCTTCTGCAAAGTTTCCAGGAGAACTCCGCGCCGTTCGGTCTGTCGCCCGCCGCGATCTGGCCGTATTGGGCGGAGAATCTGGATTTGTTGGAACAGGCGTTTCTGCCACCCACCGGTGGCTACATGGATCGATATTATCAACGTCATGCCCGCCGCAATGCCTTCCACGCCCTCGCGACCTTTCCGCATCCACCGGAGCGCCTCGTTCCGCTGCTCTGGAAGATTGCCTTGGGCGGAAAGAGCGAACGCCCGCCCGCGCAGCGTTGTCTGGAAGCGTTGCCCGACAAGCACGAACGGCTGATTGCCTCTGTGAGCGCTGGCGACGCAGAGACCCGGTTGGCAGCAGCCGAATGGCTCGGGCGAATCGGTGATGCGCGCGCGACAGCACCGTTGCTAACCGCGCTTAAGCGCGAAAAAAATGAAGTCGCCAAGGGAGCGATGATGTCAGCGCTGGAATTGCTTGGCGCGCCCGTGGAGCAGTTTCTTGATCGCAAAACGCTGCTGGAGGAAGCGGAGAAAGGCGTGGGGAAGGGAGTGCCGGAAGATTTGAAGTGGTTTCCGTTCGCCGCGTTGCCGGCGGTTCATTGGTCGGACAATGGCAAACCCGTCGAGCCGGAAATCCTGAAGTGGTGGTTGATTCAAGGTTTCAAACTCAAGTATCCCGAGCCTGGCGCGCTCCTGAGGAAATACTGTTCCAGCCTGAAGCCCGCCGAGCGCGAAATCCTCGGGCAATTTGTTCTGGAGGCGTGGATGGGAGAAGACACAGCGCCGATTTCGCGCGCCGAAGCTGAGAATCGGGCGATGCAAACGGCCCAGCAACACGTCCAGTGGACGCAAACAACTTACTGGCCGGCGAACAACCCGAAGAAAACCTTGGAAGAATTCTATGCGGATTTCCTGCCAGAAACCCTGCTGCAACCGAAAGGGTCAGCGGCCTCCAGCAAAGGGGTACTTTCCGTGGTTGGCGCCTGCGCGGGCGCGGAGGCCGCTCCTGCGGTGGGTCGGTATTTGAAGCAATGGTATGGCATGAGGGCCGCACAATGCCGCGCATTGCTTCAGATGCTTGCGTGGGTGGAGCACAAGACGGCCACCCAACTTTTGCTCGCGGTGGGCAGTCGTTTTCGGACGAAGAGCATTCAGGAGGAAGCGAACAAACAGGCGCAGGCATTGGCGGAACGCAAAGGCTGGACGGTGGCTGAACTTGCCGACCGCACCATACCGACGGCCGGGCTGGACGACGATGGCGTCCTCACGCTGGATTTCGGTCAGCGCCAGTTTGCGGCGAAGCTGAACGAGGACCTCGAATTCGCGCTCGCGGACGCTGACGGGAAGCCGCTGAAATCTTTGCCCGACCCGCGAAAGGATGACGAGGAAGCCAAGGCCGCGGAGGCGAAGAAGATCTTCTCCGCGGCGAAGAAGGAATTGAAATCGGTCGTCACGATGCAGCGCGACCGGTTTTACGAGGCGATGTGCACGCAGCGGACATGGCCGTTCGAGGACTGGAACCTCTATCTCAACCGCCATCCTGTGGCGCGGCATCATTGCCAGCGGCTGGTGTGGGCGGTGGTTGGCGACGAAAAAATCAGCGCCCTGTTTCGCCCGCTGCCAGACGGCTCGCTCACGGATGCGAACGACGATCCAATAACACTGAAACCGGAAGACCAAATCCGACTGGCGCATGAATGTCAGGTGACGCCGGAGCAATCGCTCGCGTGGCGGCAGCATCTCAAGGACTACGAAGTCGAGCCGCTCTTCGAGCAATTTGGCCGACCTAACTTCGATCTAGGCGAGGAGCGGAAGCTGGAGGACGAATTGACGGACTTCCGTGGACATCTTCTCGAAGCGTTTAAACTCCGCGGGCGCGCGAACAAACTGGGTTACACCCGCGGCCAGGCACAGGACGGCGGCTGGTTTTTCGATTATCACAAACGCTTTCCCACACTGGGCATGGAGGCGGTTCTTGAGTTTACCGGAAACGGATTGCCGGAAGAGAATCGCACGGTAGCACTCACGACGTTTCGATTCGAGCGCGCTGCGCCAGAGGGCGAACCGGTCATCGGCGGAGCAAAGATGTCGCTCGGCGAAGTGCCGCCGGTGTTGTTGAGCGAATGCTGGAACGACCTTCGCCAAATTGCCGCCGAAGGACCGGGCTTCGATCCGGACTGGGAGAAGAAAACTCAGATGTGAATCAGCCATGAACAAAACAGAAACCACCACCGCTTCGCCGCGAATGGTCCGTCCACCCAAGCTGGATGGCACTGTCCTCGAAGCGATGCAGGCTTGCTTCGCTGAAGTTGCTCGACACTCGCATCGGCTGGACGAGGCGCCAAACCCAAGGACGGTGGCCGCCGAGTTTGCGAAGTTGCACGATCTGGTGCTGACGCCGGCCGAGCGTGCCCGCCTCGATAAGCCGCCGCTCTTGCCGGGCTCCCTTTGGGATGACCGGGCCTGGAAACTCCTGACAAACTTCATCACCCGTCCGGAATTCATGCCCGTCCATTTGGTGCGCTTCGCCCTGTTGACCGGCGCCATCGAGGTTTCCGACGAACGGATCACCCATCGGTTCGTCCGGATGGCCGAGGCCTATCGTTGCCGACACCCGCTTGATCTCAAGGCCATCGGTGACGCCATGCAAGAGGTGCGGATGAGTTCCGCCGCGCTCGGCCGTCATTTCCTCTGGAACGCGTGGGCGCAGTGGAAACCGTTTCGCTGGGGCACAGAGGCGGTAGCACGGTACTTCCGCGAGCATACCGACCTTTTGGTCGAGGCCCTGACTGCCAAGGACCGCCACGCATCCATCGCCCATCGCGGCGCCCTTGAAGTCCTCGCGCAGATGTCGGCGATTCCGAAGCCTCTCATTGAGCCGTTGTGGAAAATCGCTTGGACCGGCCCCAAACCAGAGCGGCCGCTGGCGCAGCCCTGCCTGGAAAAGACGCCTGATTGCTTGGAACAGGTGAAGGCGGCTGTGGGCTCCAAATCCGCCGACGTCCGGGCCATCGCGGCGAACTGGCTGTGCCGAATTGGTGACGACACCTGCGAGCAGCCCTTGTTAGAGGCGGTCATGAAAGAGGCCGACGAACTGGCCAGGGCCGCGATGATGTCGGCGCTAGAGCGACTCCAGGTACCGCTTAGTGAATACCTGACCCGCGAATCGATGTTGAAGGAGGCCGCCGCAGGACTTGCCAAGAAGCAGCCTAAAGAGCTGGAGCATTTTCCGTTTGATCAATTGCCGGCAGTTCATTGGGCTGACAATAAAAGTCGCGTTGCTCCGGAGATTGTTCGTTGGTGGATCGTGCAGGGTTGCCTGGCAAAGAATCCGCAGGCCAGTCCCTTGCTCAAACGCATCGCTGCGGAAATCGTGCTCACCGACCGTGAACGCCTCGGGCAGTTTGTGCTCGAAACCTGGATCGACCTGGACACAAGTCCGAGGAACCGGGAGGCGTTGCTGCAGCGCGCCCGGACGCGGGCTCTGACTACCCAGGCCCGCGCACAGAAATCGCTCGCGGACTTGCAAGCACAGATGGCGAAGGCATCCGCGAAGGAACGGGAAGAGTTGAATGATTATTTGCGTTACCTGCAGGAAAACGCCGCCACTCCTTTCGAGGACATCATCGAGAACGAACTCGCCATGCTGCGGGAATTCGACCGGCCGACCGCCATCGGCAGCAAAGGGGTCCTTTCCGTGGCAGCCGCTATGTGTGGGCCGGCTGCGGTGCCCGTCATCAAGGGTTATCTCAACGAATGGTATGGCACGCGTGCCGCGCAGTGTTGCGCGTTACTGCAGTTGCTGGGTTGTCTCGATGATTCCGCGGCGATCCAATTGATGCTGGCCGTCGGCGCCCGTTTTCGCACGAAGAGCATCCAGCAGGAGGCGGCCCGTCAAACGCTGTCGCTTGCGGAGCGCAAAGGTTGGACGGTCGATGAAATGGCCGACCGCACGGCGCCAGATGCCGGGCTGGATGAAAGCGGCGCGCTGACTCTGGATTACGGACACCGAAGATTCACCGCCCGCCTTTTGCTGACACTCGAATTCGCGTTGGAGGACGCGGCTGGGAAACCGCTCAAGACACTTCCCACTCCGCTCAAGAACGATGATGCCGTCAAAGCAGCGGAGTCGAAGAAGTTGCTGATGGCCGCTAGAAAAGGCTTAGCGAGTGTTGTGCAGAGCCAAACAGCACGGTTGTTTGAAGCAATGTGCACCCAGCGGTCCTGGCGTTATGCCGATTGGGACCAGTTCCTGAATCATCATCTCGTGCTCCGGCATCTGTGCCAGCGACTCGTCTGGTCAATCCACGAACGAGGAAGATTGACTGGCACCTTTCGGGCGTTGCCCGACCAGTCGCTGACGGATCTGCACGACGCTCCGGTCCGGCCGGCCAAGGATGCCGAAGTGCGGCTGGTTCATGAATCGCTCGTCACTCCAGCCGTATCGGAGGGATGGCGCCGACATTTCGCCGACTACAAAGTCGAGCCTTTGTTTGCCCAACTGGGAAAAGCAGCCTTTCAACTCGAACCCGCGCGGGCACAAGAATCGGATCTGCTAGAGTTTCTCGGGCATCTGGTGAATGGCCTGAAGCTCCGACGGAAGGCGGCCGCCTTGGGACTTATTCGCGGGCCGGCCGGAGAAGGAGGCTGGTTCACTGAGTACCAGAAGCACTTCGCTTCGCTTGGTGTGATCGCCGTTGTCGAGTTCACCGGCAACGCTGTGCCCGAACGTGATCTTCTGACGGCGCTCAAAGCGCTGCGTTTCGCCGCGACTGATCCCGCAGCGGGAGGATCCATGCCCCTTTCGCTCGGGGAAGTGCCGCCGGTGTTGTTGAGTGAATGCTGGAATGACCTTCGCCAGATCGCCGCCGAAGGGTCGGGCTTCGATCCGGACTGGGAGAAGAAAACTCAGATGTGAATCAGCCATGA
>DLVS01000211.1 GCA_003445095.1 Verrucomicrobiales bacterium | reverse complement strand
GACCCCGGCCGAGCTTCGACGAGAGATGAAACTGCGCCGGCACGATGGAATAGTGGTGGGTGGCGCGGCAGCGTGGCGGGAACTGGGTAAATCGGTGTGGTGGCTGTGGCCGCTGGTCACGGCGGCTGGTTGGCCTGGGTTTCGGTGGCTGGCCGACGTCACTTACCGCTGGGTCGCGGAACACCGCTATTGTTTGGGCGAGGTGTGTCACGTTCCGAAGGAGCCCAAGGATCGCCCGCACCACACCACTGGATTCTTGGAGCTACCGTGAGGTATTGATGCAGGTTGGCACGGACGAAGGGTGTCGTGAACGCAGGTCCGAAGCCAACGGGCCGGTTTCTGATTCCCTGGTGCATCCTCTGTTGGCAACCTTCGCGGCGTGTCGTCCAATCAGACTCCGATCGCCATTGTCGGCGGCGGCCCGTGCGGGCTGGCCACCGCGCTCCTACTTGCTCAAAGCCAAATTCCCTGTGTCGTTTTTGAGAAGAAACTCGGCCTTTCGACTCATCCCAAGGCAATGGGAATCTCCCGACGCTCGGCTGAAATCTTTCGCCAGCTTGGGATCCTCGAGGCGCTTTACGAACCTACTCGCCACCTAACTGATAGCCCGGACGCTTGCCTGAACATTTTCGCTCGCTCGTTCACGGGGGAAGAATGGGGCCGAATCCCGCTGACGGAACCGGTGTCACCGTTGAGCCCGGGACCTTCGTTCCACTGTCCGCAGACGCTGACCGAGCAGGTGCTGTTCCACGCGCTTGAACAAGCGGCACCAGGCTGTGTCCGTTTTCAGCACGAGGTGACGAGCGTTACCCACGCTGACAATTCGGTCGAGTTTCGGGCGGGCGATGAACGGTGGACTGCGGACTGGCTCATCGCGGCTGACGGTGCGGGAGGCCAAATCCGCCATGAACTCCATGTGGTCAGCGATGGCCCGGGCGATATGGGCCATTTTCTCAACGTTTATTTGCGGGCGGCTTACGGCCCTCACCTCAACGGCCGTCGCAGCCTTCTCTTTACCGTTTTGTCAGACGACCTCGTTGAGGTGTTCGTGGCGGTAAACGGTGACGACCTGTGGCTCATGCATCACTTTCTTCAGCCCGGAGAAGGGCCGGAGAATTATCCGGCCGACAAACTTGCGGCGCAGATTCGGCGGGCATCGGGGTTCCCCGAGATTCCCGTGGAAGTACTCAGTGTGAGTCCTTGGGTCATGAGTCCCAAAGTCAGTCGCCATTTTCGGCGCGGTCGGATTCTTCTCGTCGGCGACGCGGCCGCCAGAATGTCGCCAGCGGGAGGACTCGGGCTGAATACCGGATTGCAATCGACTCACAACTTGGCGTGGAAGCTCGCAGCCGTGGTGCGCGGACAGGCGTCGCCCGCGCTGTTAGACACCTACGAAGAGGAACGGCATGGCGCCGCGTTGTGGACGCTCGACCACACCAACAAGAATTCCGTAGAAGTCTATGCGATTATCCAGGCCGCGGTTGAACGCGATTGGCCTCAGGTGCGGGAGCTGATCTCTCATAACGGACGTGCCGGTTCTCGGCTCGGCATCGATTTGGGAATCGAGTATCCGAAGGGAGCCGTGGTCGCTGATGGAACCGATCCGGTTCCGCGGAACGATCCGATTAACGATTATCCTCCCAATGGTCGCCCGGGCTCACGGGCACCGCATTTCCAACTGGAGGATGGGCGTTCGGTGCTTGACCTGTTCGGGAAGGGATTCGTGTTCCTCGCCGCTGAAACACCGCCGCCCGAATCAGCGAAGTATCGCTCCCAGGTAATGCCTCGAAATTCCCCATTCGCCGCGACGTACGGAGTGGACTCTGGTGGAGGTGTCCTGGTGCGGCCTGACGGCTACGTGGCGGCGCGGTGGCGCAACTTACCTCCGACCGGAGCCATCGAACAGACCTTGGCCAACATCTTGTGGCTCGATCGAGCCTAAGGACGGCCAGTGTGAGCAGCAATCTTCTCCACGTTTCGAGTCTTGTCTGGATGTAGCGTTAACCCCGCTGCCACCATCCTGAACGAAGCTCCGTCAGGCTGGAACACTGGATAATGGAGTGATCGGTTAACGAGTCATCCGCCAGCCTTGGCTTTGGGCGAAGAGATTCAGCGGATGAAAATATACGTTGGCTAAGAGTGGACTCGGCACCGCGCCTTTTGGCGTGTCCTTGGTCGCGCTGCCATCCCGATGGCTGTTCCCGCTTCCGACATCGCCGAGGATGTTGTTAGCTCGACCGGTGATTTCCATCCGGTGGCATTGGCAGGTGCTGGCCCTGAGTTCGTGGCTCGGACTTACCCAAACCTTGAAGGCGGCGGATGACGAAATCATCTGGCAGATCGGGAGGGCGGACGAATCGTCGTCGGAGTTCCACCAGTGGATTCATCCAACCACGGGTGAACGGCAGATCGACTATACCGATCCGGCGTCGGACGCCGTGTTCATCGTGGGGAGAAGCGAGGCCTCCCAGCATTGGCCCGCGTTCCAACCGGGCTCAGCCAACGGCGGTGCGGGGTTTCGTGAGCATCCCGCGGTGGTGGAGTTTGAGTTGCCGGAGGCGGCCCGGACAAATCTGCGGCTGGAGGTGCGGTTGCTTGCGTACAGCGCGCGCCTGCCGGCGTTGCAGGTGGAGTTGAACGGCAAGCGCGGGCTATTTTTCCAGGAGCCGCACTTGGCCTATTCGGGCGGCGATCCGGCAGTATTTTTTCAACCTCATTACTCCACCAGCATCATCAGTTGCGACTTGTCGGCCGATTGGTTTCGCGTTGGCTCAAATCGTCTGGTGCTGACGGCCATCGACCTGCCGTCCGAGCGGGAAGATGTGCGACCTTCAGGGTTCCCTTGGCCCGGATGCTCCGGACTGGTTTATGACGCCGTTTCATTGCGGCGCCTTCCCACGGGAACTGCGGAACCAGGAGTGTCGGCGCAGATCCAGCCAACGATCTTCTTTCATGAGCGCGAAGGAAAATTGTTCGAAGAAGTCGAGGTCATCGTTCGCTCGAAGACGACGCCAGTGTCTGGGCGTGTTACTTTGACGGTGGAAGGCGCGTCCGCGGCCGGAACGGTCCAGTCGAGTCGTGCCTTCGGCGAAGAACGTTTGATCCTGGAGCTTCCTGCGTGGGAGGGCACGCGAAACGCGACGCTCGTGGTGGAACTCGGCGGCAAGGTCCAGGAGTTTCGGCAGAATCTGGAAGCAGCGCGGCGTTGGCATTTGTGGGTCGTGCCGCATGCGCATCTCGACGTGGGTTATACGGACTACGCCGCCAAGGTGGCGGAGCTGCAAAGCCGGGCGCTGGATGACGCCATGGAATTAGCGGAAAGAAATCCCGGTTTCGAGTTCACGCCCGATGGGTTCTGGGTGGTTGACCAGTACTTAGCCGGTCGAGGTCCCAGCGAGCGGGAGCAATTGGTGCGCGCGATGCAGCAAGGTCGGATTCACGTTCCCGCCGTGCA
>DLVS01000536.1 GCA_003445095.1 Verrucomicrobiales bacterium | reverse complement strand
GGGAACAAATGGGACGAATGTTGGAGGGCTTTCGCGCACGGGTGAACAGCTTGCCGGCGCCGTTGCAGTGATCGCCGAGCTGCGTCGATATTTAGCCCCCTGGCAGCGCGTTCGGAGTTGAGCTTCATTCGGCGACGCCGCTCCGCCGCGATTTTTTCTTGGCAGCGTGGTGCGCCTTATCGGCGAGGAGGCGCAATTTGGCGCCTCGACTCCGTCCGCGTTTTTGGCGACGCAGTTTCTCCACGCGTGCCTGTTCGACAGCCGCCTGTTCGCGCTGCCGAGCTTCCAGTTTCTCGATAAGCAGTTGTCGGGCAAGAATGCGATTCAGGCCCTGCTGACGGGTGGTCTGGCATTTCACCTGCAAGCCCGTGGGCCGATGCACCAATTGCACACAGGTCGAGGTCTTGTTGACGTTTTGACCGCCGTGCCCGCCTGACCGGACGAATGCTTCTTCCAGGTCAGATTCTTTCACACCGAGCGCCGCGAGACGCTGGGCTAGATCATCCTCTTTCTCCACGTTGATAGGTAACGCGCTCACCGGAACAGGTTAGACTCGAGGACACCTCGAGTTCCAAAAGGAATTCTGCTTATCCCCGGTAGGTTACCTCGAGCCTAGGGGGTTTCTTTGCGGACGATGCGGAAAATGGGCTAAGCCACCGATTTTCGGTTCCGCGCGCAGGCGAACCAGTGCAGACCGAGCAGGTACAGTCCTGCGCCGGCCAAACAACTCAGACCGGTGTGCTCCGGTACGACTCCAGGGACCACGCTGCCCAAGGTAATATCGTCAAAGCCGATGAAATTGGCGGCACCGGTAAAATCTACGGATCGAACCACCCCGTCGAACGCGATGCCCACGGGCACCCAAGTGTAGTAGGTCGGTTCCGGAAATGTCCCCAGTGGGGTGGCCGGCAGGTCTAACGTCGCGAGGAGATTCCCGCCCGCGTTGAGGTCATCGTAAAGGCTGACCGAACCTTCGAACGCCGCCGCGTAAAATAGGGAAAAGCCAGTTTCGAATCCGCTGGGCACATTCATGACCGCGCCACCACCGTCCAAAAAGAAAGCCACAGTGAACCCGGAGGGGTTGTTAGCGAAATTGCCATTCCCGCCGGCATCGTAAGCTACGAGCGCCATCGAGTCGGTAAAACCGATGCCAAAACTTGGACCAGGCCCGCTCCCAAATCCTCCCAACCCACCCGCGCCCAGGTAAAACTGGTCTACGGGCTCCAGGTCCAGAAGCCCTTCGAAAGTTAGGACGACAGGGTCCGCCAACGCCGCGGGCGCGGCAGCGACAATAAAGGAACAGATTACCTTTTGTGCGTGGGATAATCGCCGGTCGCAATTGTGCATTTGCATGGAGGTTGATGAGCCGAAGCACCGTATCCAGTCGGTCCTAAGATTTTGGAAGGGGCAGGCGAATCATTTGAAGTAATCACGATTTACCAAACCGGACAATGCTTCGGGCTGACTCACGACATTGGCCGGATTATTCAGGAGATGCTTAGCGCAGGCGCTTCCCCAAAAGATCGAGTACGTCCGCTGTGCATTCGGCATATAACCAGCGCCCGAAGCGGTTGGGTCTCCGCCGATATCATAAGTTCCATGGGTCTGACGTCTGAACGTTGTCGCTACGCCCCAACGGTTGGCACGTTGTGTAACGTGGCAAGATCGGCAAGAAACAGCATAGACGTCGTTATAGAGAGAAAGGTCGCCGGCGCCACCCCAAGTGCCGGGAGCAGGCGGGGCGGCGGTATAACTATTATTCGCCCGGAAAGCATCGATCAGTTGCAGGAGATTCCCATGACTCGGCATGACACGTGAGGAAACTCTTAACCCATCATTGAGAGCACGAAAGGTGTCGTTTAGCCGACGTCGGGAATACGCGTCCGCGGCGGAAAAAGTGTAATTGGCGGTGTCGAATCCCACGAATTGGCCGCCTACATCCCCGCGGCCGGCAACCGCGGTATCGCTCTTCCCGCCTCCGTGACACACCATACACACATAAGGCACATGGAGCGGTCGATGGCGATCTTCATCGGGGACGACGGCAGTGCGATTGCCGTTGGCGTCGTAAGCGTAAAACTTGATGTACCGTTCACCGTTGGGCTTTTGGCGCGCAGAATCATTATAGGTCAACGAGTACTCCATGCAGACGATGTATTTGAGCTTTTGACCGGCGATAGCGTTATCCAAGGACGCATAAGTGGCCACGTAGTAGGCGACACTTTCCCGCCGATCCCGTTCCTGCCATCGCTTCATGCCCATGCGCCGGCCGGCTCCGAGATCGTTCGAGTTAAAATAGATCGCAAAGGCGCTGTCGTGCTGGCCCGCATTAGGCCCGAGGAAATTGTTAATCCCGCCGACGGTCCAGCCATTGTTCAATTGCCAATTCCTAAACGTGGTTTTCAAGCCTCGGGGATCGATTTTTGAATAATAGCGGGCTCCATCCGCTGCCGTGCCCTCGCGAGCGTTAAGAAACTGATCCCAAAGCGTCGTCGCCACAGCTGGGGTCAATGCCTTCAGCTCCGCGCTTCGGCGTCCTCCATTGGGCGGCGCTTCTCCCAATCCCGCAATCACTACGTGCTCCGTCGTCGTATCCAGTTTGATCGTCTGGATCACCTGCTTTGCGCTGTCCGGCACTGGCTGTTTGTTCGGCGCCCATAGATCGAAATACAGTCCGGGTGCCTGACGAAGGCTGAGGACATCGATCCAGAGCGGTCCAGCCGGCAAGAGGGCAACGAGTCGTCCGTCTCGGCCGTCCCGCCAGAACGCGTCAAATCCTGTCGGCGGGCCGGGTTCATTCCCTCCCGGTGTCGTCTGGTACATCACATCTACTTTCCTCAAAAACGTGCCGCGCTGATTCCCTCCGTTGTCACGGTAGATCATTACGGTGAACGGAACGTGCAGCGAGCGGTCCGCAGTGATCCACAGGTACGTAGGCAAATACGGTCGCGCGACCAAGATCAGCCGCTGGGCCACGCCTCCCAGACGCCGCAGGGCGCCGCTGATATCCACCGCGTGGCCGGTCTTCCCGTTGAAGTCCGAAGGCGGAATATTGGTGAGCACACTTCCCGACGGGCTCGGAGCCTCCCGCCATCGATTCGAACTCAAGGAAAGGAAGTCCGCGGGCGCCACCGGATTGCCCGGGTCCAAGCAGTCTTCCGAAACGGGGACGAACAACACCACCGACGCTGAAGAACGCACATAAAGCGGCAGCCCGTCACAGTCCGCTAGCTCGATGCCCAGCAGTGAGTAAGGATCCAACGCGGTACCGTCTTCCCGGAGATTTCCCCCGGGGAACCCGGTGGCGGCGTCGCACGGATCCAAGGAGTTCAAACTCGCTCGGACGTCTCCATCGTACAGATTCCCGAAGGCATCTTCGAGTGACCCGGGAGGTATGACCAGCACGGCGCCTTGTTCGTTGGTGACAATGATTTCGGCGTTCGAGTGATTGGTGCAGTTGTTGCCGGTGGAGCTGATCCGGACCAAACAGTATTCCTGCTCCACCGTTTCGCCGTAGAGCACCTTCGACAACGGGGCGTATCCCTCGCATTGAATCAGCAAATCGTACTGAATGGCCTCGGATGTCAAAAAGTTGAAATAGGCGTCGTCGTCGGTGCCCACCACCTGGCCATTCAACGTGACCACCGCATTGTTTAGGCGGGCGTTGTTGGTGACGAAGCCTCCTTGGCCGTTCGATTGGATTACCAGGTCGGTCCCCGTCACCCAGCCGCTGAAATTCACTTTCGGATTCGTGGTCAACGTCAGACGAGCCGTATCATAGCCCCCCTTGCCATCGCTCACCCGAACCATGAGATAGTGCAACCCATCCGCCACATTAGGCAGTGTCCATGACACATTGGATATCGCGGGAAGCGAGGCCGGACCGTACGGCGTGTACCATTGGAACGTGAGCGAATCGCCGTCGGGGTCGGTCGCGTATGCTGTCACAGCGACGGTCGTTCCGGCCGGGACCCGAAACACCGGCTGTCCCCCCAGCTCGGCATTAACGAACTGAATGACAGGAGGGCGATTGGGCACGACCAGGTTCGCTTCGCCGACGACGTGGGTGTCGATGGTAGTCGACACGCTGATCCCTTCCACCGAGGTAGTGAGCCGGACGTCATTAAGCCGCGGCACTCCGGACATGACATACTGGCTGGATCGGTTCAACGGCGCGCTGGCCAATGGTGTGCCACCGGAAACTTCCAACCGGACGACAGGGCGGACATCAATCCCGAAAAAACCATCCTGCTGAACTACCGGGGATCCATCGGTGAACGTCACCTTGCCGTACACCATGCCCTCGCTCGAATTGGTCAGAACGGTCAGAATGATCGGATCCAACACCAGCGGAATATTGGAGATTACGATAGGTGCGCTGGTATAGCAGCCCGACAGGAAACCGGCCGCGGTCCAACACAGGTCGTAACTGCCCGCCGGTTGGAGCGGAAAAGAGAACTGACCCCGGTCATCGGAAAGTGTGGCTGAGCGGATGGTCGCGTCGGCGAGGTTTGTCAGATTCAAGTTCACGTCCGGCAGAGCAAATCGAGAAATGGCTGTCCCGGTTTGGACCTCGACGAACACAGACCCTTGGATGGTTTCCCGCGGTAGGTAGATCCCCGGTGGCGGCGCTGCGACCGACGCCGCGACAACGATCACCGCAAGCCAGACGGCTCCAAGTCGGCCGTAGATTGAGGCGATTTGCATAAGTAGACTCCCAACACCAAACGCCTAAACCAACACGGTACTAGCTGAAGTGAATTCATTGGAAAAAGTCAAGGCGGGAGTCAAAGAGTCAAAAGAGTCAAAGAGCCCCCAAAGAGCTAGAGCTTGGGAGGCCGGGCCAGCGCTCCCGTCCATTTGAGTCTCGCTCCGAATCTCACCGTTCGGCCAGGAAGGGTCGTGCTGGCGAATGTCGGCCCGATTCCAATCCGTTCGTTAGCAGTCCAAAAGCAATCGCCGGACGGAATTCACGCCCGGAGGAACTCGTAGGAGACCGTTCATTCGCCGGCTCCCATCACGACCGCGGAAAACACCCGCGCTACCGCAGCGCGCCATAACGCTAACCGATCCTCGTTGCGCGGACGAGACCCGCTCAGCCCCATTTCTCCGTCTTCATCTGTTCCTTCGGCAGGCCGAGGTCATGGGTGACCAAGTGCTCGACCGCCTCCACCATTTCGTTGGTGCCACACGCGTAGAACACCGTGTTCGCCGGATCGTCCACAAAGCTCTTGACCCACTCAGGTGTAATGCGACCCCGTCGACCGGCCCAGGGATCCTCGGGCGCCAAACGCGTACAGGTGACCAAAAATCTGAACCGCGGATTCTTGGCTTCTAGGTCGCGGAACTCGTCCGCGAAGATGATGTCGCTGGTGGTGCGGACGGTGTAGAGAACTGTAATTCTTGTATCGAGATTTCGGGCGGTCGCTTCTCGAACAAAGCCACGGAAGGGCGTTACGCCGGAACCGCCGGCCACGCAGATCAAGTGTTTACCCGGCGGATCGAACACCGGGAGGAATCGACCGGTCGGCGGGATGACGAACATCTTGTCGCCGGCATCGAGCCAGTCGACGACGCTCGTGCCCATCTTGCCGTCGCGCTTGATCGTGACCTCGTAAAACCCTCGATCGAGCCCACTGGACGACAGCGAATAGGCCCGCTTGTACTTAGGCTTGTGCGGCCAATACACGGTGATGAATTGGCCGGTCTTGAATTCGCCGGGATCGTAGCCCTCGGGCCATTGGAAGCGGACGGTCTTGACGTCCGGAAGCTCCATCTTCACGGATTCAACTAACATTTCAGCGATGACTTTGGCCATGGGAACAAGGCGGCCGATCGGCCGACGCGGGAGATTCGAAGGAAACTGGCAAAGGTCAAAGCTCAAAGCTCACGGATCGGGAGCGCATCTCGGTCTCTCTTGCAAGTTGGTTTGGTACGGGTGTGTTCCACCACGGCTCCATTCAAATCCGTCTGGCTTGTGGACTTCATGGTGGGGAACATGAGCAGCGATTGGCGCATGGGATTTCCGTTGCTGCCCCGCAGCACGTCCACGCACGCCGCGGAACTAGATGGGGGCGAGGTGAAACTCGCTCCTACCGGCCCGACCGGTTATCGGACGGTATCGCCCTGCCAGCGAGCCAAGACGACCAGCCCGGCGGCGACCAAGAGCCCATTGAGGATCAAGAGTTCGAATCCGAACACATAACCGTCGAGCCACGCGGCGGAGTTGGCCGCCAAGACCCAACACACGACGGGAGCCGCCACGCACACGACTGGCACCCACGGGCCACCTACCCGAACCTTCGTCAACAAGCCCAAGGCGAACAATCCCAACAGCGGGCCGTAGGTATAGCCTGCCATCTTCAGTACCAATTGGATCACCGCGCCGCGATTCGCGGCCTTAAACACCAGGATGGCCGCCAGAAGTATCAACGCGAAGCCAAGATGCGCGGCGTGGCGCCACCGAGTTTGAAGCTTTGGTGTCAGGTCGGTGCGGCGTTCGAAGCCAAGGAAATCGATGCAGAAGCTGGTGGTCAGGGTCGTTAGTACGGAATCCGCGCTATTGAAGGTAGCGGCGGTCAATCCCAAGACGAAGACCATGGCGGCCACCGGGCCGAGGTACTGCAGGGCGACGGTTGGAAAAAGCTGGTCCGGCTGCGCTGGCGCTGCGAATCCCTTAGCCGCGACGAATTGATGCAGGAGAACGCCAAGGGCAAGGAAGAACGCGTTCACCGCCACCAGGATCACGGCGAAGCTGTACAGGTTCTTTTGCGATTCCCGGAGCGAGCGGCAGCTCAACGTTTTCTGCATGTTGTTTTGATCAAGCCCGGTCATGACCACGGCGATGGCAGCCCCACTCAGGAATTGTTTCCAAAAATTGTCCGGGGCTCGCCAGTCCCAGAAGAAAACCTGCGACAGCGGACTTTCCACGATCTGCCGAACCATTCCGCTGGGGCCCAGCCCCAATTCGCGAGCGATGAGCCCAATGGACAAAATGACCCCGAGGACCAGGAAGAAGCTCTGGAAGGAATCGGTCCAGACCAAGGTCTTGATTCCACCTCGCCACGTGTAGATCAAAATCAACGCGATGATCGCGGTAACAGTGAACCAGAACGGGATGCCCAGGCGGTCAAAGACGAACGCTTGAAACACATTGGCGGCCAAGAACAGTCGAGCGGCGGCGCCCAAGGTCCGCGACAGGAGGAAGAAGCCCGCTCCTGTAAGCTCAGCGGAGCGTCCGAAGCGGTCGCCGAGATAACTGTAAATACTCGTCAGGTTTAGCCGGTAATAGAGCGGCAAGAGGACTTGGGCGATGACGACGTATCCCAGCACGTAGCCGAACACGACTTGCAAGTAGCCGCACTTGGCAGTTCCGACTTGGCCTGGGACCGACAGATACGTCACTCCCGAAAGGGAATCGCCGATCAATCCAAACGCCACCACATACCACGGCGAACGTTTGTTCCCGAGGAAATAACCCGCTTCGTCGGCGCGCCGACCTGTTACCCAAGCGATACCGAGTAACAGCGTAAAATACGCGGCCACACAGGCCAGAATCAGCCAGGGACTCATGGCGGGGGCACTGGACTGAACGGCCGAAGCCCGGACCGTCCTAATCCACGGCGCAAACCTTTATCGGAGGCAACGACGGCAATTGCGTCGGCAAGATGGACATCGCCATATCCAAGACTTCCTGGCAATCCCGGGCTGGCAAGCGTCCCTCGCGTTCCGCCGCGCTAACTAGTCCTGCCAGGGTATTCGTCGCAAACTGCATGAGTCCCGAACGTAAGGGCACGTGATACACGGCCAGGACCACTCCGAATACAATCGGATGCCAGCCGAAGGCTTCACCCGTTTCAATCGCCGCCAAGTACCTCGCGATTACTCGCTCGTGACGAAGGCCGCGCAGCTTGTTGAGTTGCCGGCGGCCGACTCGGAAACTGGCTTCAGCGAACGTCGCTCCCCGAGTCGTGGAACCCCATTCACGATCGAGGGCGACAAGTTCCCGTGCTTTACCGCTTCGGGTGAATTCCCACGCCCGCAGAATTACGGGCCATTCTCGAGTCGAAAGGGTTTCGGTAGTGTAGCGTTCGACGAGTTGGCGAAGCGCCGGGATGGAATCCACCGACGCCCAAGTGGGTGCCAGTCCAGCGATTCCCAATTGAGGCGGCGGTCCCAGTTGGACAGCCAACTCGCGGACGTCGCCCAACAATTCAGCGGCGTCGGTCAAACCGGTGGTAGCTTCTGTGGGGTTCCACATCGCGGACTGAGCCTAGCGACGAGGCTTGGGGACGCGAGCCGGATTTCGGATTGAAATCGCGCGCTCGTGGCCCACCCACCGTAAACAGCCGATGAAGTTCCGTCCGGAAAGGAGGCAATGATAGAATCAACGATCCCGTGTCGGGGGTGCGAATCTCAGTGGGATTCGGCGTTGCGCCGGAGCGAGGTTCAATGACGCTTCCCAAACCGCGTTGAAATGAAGCCGTCGTTCGCCATCATCGTCGCAGTTTGCGCCGCCGTCGCGCCGTTCTTCGCCTTGAGCGTGCCCGCGGCCGAGGCACCAACACCTGCCCCGGGGTGGAAATTGGAGCTCCTCGCCCAAGCTCCCGACGTAATGCATCCGGGCACCGTTGTTTGCAGTCCCGACGGGCGCATTTTCGTGGCGGAGGATCCGATGGACATTCGCACCGAGCGAGCAGACCTCGCGGAGGGCCGAATTCTTTGTTTTCACCCGGATGGCCGGCGAACGGTATTCGTGGATAAAGTGTACGCCGCATTCGGCATGCAGTACCTGGACGGCCGCTTGTATGTGCTGCATAACCCGTTTTTCAGCGCTTGGTCGGATGCCGGTGATTATGGGACCAATCGCGTTGACTTAGTGACCAATACCAATCCGAACTGGCACGCGCTTGGGTGGAATGACCACGTGCCGGCCAACTTTCGGTTGGGATTGGACGGCCGCTTCTACGTCGCGACGGGCGACAAGGGTTTGTTCGGCGCCATCGGACGGGATAACAACCGATTCGACTTCTTTGGCGGCGGGATTTTCCGGATGCGGCCTAGTGGCACCGAGTTGGAACCTTTCAGCACCGGAGTGCGCAACATCATGGACGTGGCGCTTGATGCCGAAGACAACGCCTTCACGTACGACAATACGGATGAGCATGAGTGGATGGGACGTCTGACGTATATGGTGAACGGCGGGTTCTATGGTTATCCGCACGATTTTATCCCGCGCCGGCCTTATACCCTATGGTGCTTCGGAGATTTCGGAGCTGGGGCGGCGACAGCAGTCGTGTGCGCGCTAAACGACGCGTTACCGCCGAATCAACGCGGCGATTTGTTTTTGGCCGATTTTGGAAAGCGGAATGTCCTGCGAGTCAAAGTGACACCAAGCAACGGCGGCTTCGCCGTGGTTGGGCCAGCAGGACCAGTACGGGGCGTCGCGGGAATTGCCGACGTGCAGCCGATGTTTACTGATCCACCGGAAGACTTCCGGCCGGTGGGTCTGACCTTCACTCCGGACGGTCGGTCGCTGCTCATTGGAGACTGGCAGCATCGTGATAGCAAAGACACCAACGCTCACGTGGGTCGGCTGTGGAAGCTCCGTTGGACTGGCTCAGAGAATGGCGTTCCGTTTCCCCCCTGGTACGTCTCCGCTTCGACCGGGAAGCCGTTCGAGGCCTCGGATGAATTGCTTTTGGCGGGACTGAGCCATCCGTCGAAGGAGGTCCGTCATTGTGCACAGCGCCGACTAGTCGAGCGGGCGGTGGCGGGCTCGAGCTCGAAGATGGTTCAACTGCTGCAGACGTTAGCAGCGAACCCAACCGCTGAACCGTACCCTCGGATTCACGCCTTGTGGGCGTTAGACGCAATCTTGCGCCAAACCCAACCGGACCGAATCGATGAGGGCCCGGCGGCGAATACGTTGGCGAATCTGGTGATGAGTCCAGATTTGATCGTGGCCCGACAAGCAATGCGACGGGCCGGGGAAGCGCGCGACACACGGGCCGCCTCGAAACTTGTGGCGCGGCTGCGCGACCAGGATCCGAGCTTGCGGTTCGCGGCATCGACGGCCCTCGGCCAAGTAGCAGCCCCTGAGGCAGTAGGTCCCCTGTTAGAGGCGTTGGGAGACGAAGCAAGCTGGCCGCGATACGCGGCGTTCACTGCGCTGAATCGAATTGGCCGTGCTCATTCGAACGCCTGGCCGGCTATTGTTCGCCGATTGACGGACCCCGATCCCCGAATTGCGCAAGGGGCCAGTTTTGCGCTGCGGGCGACGTATGACCTCGCCTTGGTACGCGCGTTGTTGTCGTTTCAGGAAGATAGCGCGCAACCGGCGCCAGCACGAGTCGTGGCGACGGACTTGCTCGCCGCAGTATGCCGTCAACCGCCGGCGTGGCAGGGCGACTGGTGGGCATACCATCCCTTTCGGACGCCTGCTCCGGCGTCCAGTGTCGAGTGGGC
>DLVS01000070.1 GCA_003445095.1 Verrucomicrobiales bacterium | reverse complement strand
GACGGGAAATTCACTGCCGATGGGAAATCGTTTCAACTGGCCCTCAACAATGCACCGAATCATCTTCACGGCGGTATCAAGGGGTTCGACAAATACGTGTGGGACGTGGCTGGCACAGAAAAGGAAGTGGGTGCTGTCTGGTTAAAGCTGCTTCTGACTAGTCCCGACGGCGACGAAGGCTATCCCGGTAATCTCAGCGTCACCGTCGAATACCGCCTCACGAGTGCTAATGAACTGCGCATTCGCTACCAGGCGACGACAGACAGGGCCACGCCCCTCTCATTGACCAATCACACCTATTTCAATTTGAACGGATTCCGCGACAAGGTGCTGGAACATCGGGTGCAACTCATTTCGGATCGCTATCTTGTAGCGGACAAAACAGGAGTGCCAATTGGCCAGGAGGCCACCGTGGCGGGCACCATTTACGACTTCAACGAGACCAAGCGACTCGGCGATTGTTTCGGCGAACTGCCGATGGGCTTTGAGCATTTCTACGTGTTCAGCAAACCGATCGGCACACTGGCAAGAGTGGCTGAGATCACCGAACCCACAAGCGGACGAAAGCTCGAGGTGCTTTCCACGGAGCCGGGCGCGCTGCTCTACACCGGACGCTATATGTCAGACGATTTGCATCGGGAGGACGGCACCCGTTTCGGGCAGTTTCGCGGCCTGTGTTTGGAAACATCGAAGTATCCGAATGGCCCCAATCTCAAAGGCTCTCCCGCAAGTGTGCTGGCACCAGGCGCAACGTACGATGAAACCACGGTCTATCGATTGCCGTTGTGCTAGCAGCCCTGGACCTGGCGAGCAGATGAGACGAAATCGTCCGGTATCCGCATGACTTGACGCGGTGTCCTATTGAACCCATTCGAGACGCCCAAGTAGACCTGGCATCGGTACTCAGATCCGGAAATCTGAAAGTGCGACTGCCGCGCAATGTCTCCCGTGTATCTACCCGAGTATGTTTTCGCCACGGTTTTCGGCCTGATAGATAGTCACCGGCCAGCCGGGAAACTGGTTGTCAGGATCGTGATCCGTGACGTCAATGAGGAATCGGTAGGCTTCGATGACATAGCTTCGCTTGTCGGTATCAAAAGTGATGAAGCCGAATCCGCTACCCTTTTCGTGCGCCTTTTCATAACGATTTGGCGCCTTGCCAACCTGCGGATTTCCAACCGCGTGGACGTAGACTTGGTTGCCGAAGCGATCGACATATTCTCCGGTATTGGGAAGTCCATGTCCTGGACGGTTCTCGTGCAGCAGCATTACCGCATCCGGTCGCCACCAACGCGGCCATCCTGCGGCAATAGCAGGTGTGCAGAAAGACCAGTTGCTATCGCGTTGCTTGCCAACGCCGTGTTGCGTCAGCGTGGCAAGGTGAGTGTCACCGCAAATGTGCAGCGACATGGACGGACGCATTATTTCAATTGCGCGATTGCGCCCGCTGTGTGGCCAGCCGCCGGAGTCGAAATCCAGCTTCAGATAGCGATCCGGAGTTGGCTGATGAGTGGATAGGCTTGCAAATTCCGTCTGGCTGAGCACCGCCTTGAGTTTGTGGCCACGCCAGTCCACTGCCCATTGCTGCAGAAATCTCTCCTGGCGCTCGCCGAGCAGCACAAGCCCCGGCTTGTCAAACGCCGGATTGAGAAACTGGGGGTCCTCATCCGAGCCCGTCACTCCAACGTCGGCACCCACCTCCTCAGGGCCGCTTTTCCATTGTCGATCAGCGACGATGGCAAAGCCTACCGAACCGTAAACCAGCTCTCCGTAGTAAACGCTGATGCCCTGTCGGCAAGGTGTCGGGTCAATGGGTTCAGGATGGTGTGAGACATTGGTGCGGTGAACGACATTCACCATTCGGGCCGGCTCAACATAGCCGCCAAGAATGCTGGCTCCTGGATCTCGTTCGGGGCGGGACATTCTTGCACCGCCCGCGCCCCAAAGGTTGCCCTGCAATACGTCGTGGTCATCCGGAAGGCACAAGGTAGGTTGATCACGCATGTTTTCGCGAAACGCCCAGCCGAATTGATAGAACTTCCGTAGATAGTTGAGGATCGCCCGCTCAGCCGGCTGGCGGATGTAGCCGAAGCCGCCGTGGTTTTCGTAGATCTGATCGCCGGAAAAAAACACCAGGTCGGGCTTGAGCCTGGCGACATTGCGGGCAACTGGTTCATACGGGAACGCGTAGTCATTCTGGCAGGTGAGCGCGGCCATCCGCAGCGGGCGGCCGAGGGGGTTCGCCTGGATGGTGCCGGTCCATTCGTCCGGCGTTTCCGCGCCATCGCGGTGCCTCTCCCGATAGATGAGCTTGTAAGGAGTTGCGACTGCTTCGTCCCAGTTTGGGATGCGAAACGTTGCAACCCATGCGTCCGGATCGAGCTCTGCCTCGCCAATGGATTGCCATCGAGCTCCACGCTGCACCCAGAGCTCCACGGTTTTGTTGTCGTTGTTTCCCATAGGACCAGTCAGAGCGGTGACCTTCAATACAAACCCCTCAGTCGAGCGAGAC
>DLVS01000219.1 GCA_003445095.1 Verrucomicrobiales bacterium | reverse complement strand
GTTTCGGGAGTGGATTGGTGTTCGGACTCTGCCTATCCGTCGCTAGCACGGTGGTGCTGCTGAAGGCTCTGGAAGAGAGCAACACGGTGGAGACCGCCAACGGCCGGATCGCCATCGGGTGGCTCATCGTCGAAGACCTCGCGATGGTCCTGGTCCTGGTCCTACTCCCGGCTTTGGTTCCGGTTCTTGGGGGCAAAGCGAGCCCGGATCACGGTGCCGAATCTGCTCACGGACTGCTCGTGTCACTCACCTTCACTTTTCTGAAGGTGTCCGCGTTCGTGGCGCTCGTACTCGTGGTGGGGCCACGCGTGCTCCCGTGGTTGTTGCGTCAAGTGGCACGCACGGGATCGCGCGAACTGTTCACGTTGTCAGTGCTCGCCATTGCGCTCGGCATCGCGCTCGGCTCGGCCAAGTTGTTCGGTGTTTCCTTCGCCTTAGGCGCGTTCTTCGCCGGCGTGGTGTTGAGTGAATCCGAGCTGAGCCATAAAGCCGCGGCGAACTCGTTGCCCTTACAAGATGCGTTTGCCGTTCTCTTCTTCGTCTCGGTGGGGATGCTCTTCGATCCCAAAATCCTCGTGCAACAACCACTCATGGTGGCGGGCGTGCTTGGCCTTATCGTGGTCGGCAAATCGGTTGTCGCGCTCGGGATCGTGCTAATCTTGGGGTATCCACTGAGCACGGCCCTGATGGTCTCCGCCGCGTTGGCTCAGATCGGCGAGTTTTCCTTCATTTTGGCCGGACTCGGGCAGAGTTACGGCCTGCTGTCGGCTCAGGCACTGAGTCTCATCCTCGCCGGTGCCTTGATGTCGATCACCCTCAACCCCCTGACATTTGCCGCGGCGAATTGGGCCGACGCGGTCGTGCAAAGCCGGCCAAGTTGGCGCCGTCGATTCGAGGAAATGCGGGTGGCCAAATTCTCGTCTTTGGAACGAGACTTGGCGGCGGGCCGTGAACGGGCCGAGCAACGAGCCGCCGAGCACCGAACCTTCACCCCCCAAGAATTGGTGGACCGGTTTCCCGTTTTCGCCGGGATTACTCCGGAACAGCGGGAAGTGCTCGTGCTGCATTTCCTCCCGCGCGCGGCTCAGCCGGGCGAGCGCGTGATCCGTGCGGGTGACCCGGCTGACGCCGTCTATTTTATCGCTTCGGGGACGGTCGAAGTCTCCGTGGGCGGGCGAAAAATCAAATTGGGACCCGGTGACTTCTTCGGAGAAATGGCGTTACTGAGCAGCCAGGTTCGTTCAGCCGATGTGACGGCTTTGGATTACGGAAAATTCCTGAAGCTGACGACGCGCGATTTTCGGTTCTTCTTGCGGCGGCATCCAAGCCTGCGAGCCCAAATTACGGCCCAGGCGGAGCAACGAGAAAAAATGAATCGCGAGTCTCCAGGCTCGAGCGGTGAATCAGAGGCCAAACCGCCGGTCTGAGTTTCGCTTCACTCGCGGCGACATAGTCAGGTTCCGGCTAAGGAGTCTTATTCTTCGTGAACGCCCGGACGTTGGTAATGTGGGACTGTTTGGCGAAGTCCAAAACCTTGACCACCAGCCGCCAGGCCGCGTCGCCATCGCCCCGGATCACCAAACGCAGTTGCGGATCATTGGTCTTCGCCGCCTTCAACTCGCTCAACAGCTTTTCCGCCGTAATCGCGCGATTGCCGATAAAATAGTTCGGAGCCGTCGGCGCGACCGTGACGATCAGTGGAGGTTTTTCGGTGCTCGCTCCAGGCTTAGGCGCCTCGCTCGTTTCGGGAAGCTCGAGCTTGAGGGCCGGAGTGTTCTTGATGGTGGTGGTAAAGAGCAGGAACACCAACATCACCAACAGCACATCGATCAATGAGATGATGATGACCGCCGGAGCCGAACGCCGCCGCCGCGGATAAAACTTCATGGCTTCGACGCCGTGCTTCCGGCTGCCGGAGCCCCGGCCCCGCCGAGGTATTGACGGCGGATGAGATCGTCACACTGGCCTTCCAATTCGACCGCCAGAACCTCCACCTTCTTGTTGTAATAACTCCAAGCGACCAGTGAGGGGATGGCGACCATCAATCCCGCGAGGGTTTTGTTGAGCGCCGCTCCAATCCCTTTGGCCAGGAGCGCGTAGTCGCCGGAGATCGCTTTCCCGAAGTCGACGAACAAGGGAATGATCCCGTAAATCGTACCCACAAGGCCAATCAACGGAGCGACGCCGACGATCACTTCCAGCAAAACGAGGCCTCGTTCCAACTGGACGACTTCCCGGCGCGCTTTGACTTCGACCGCGCTCACGGTTTCCTCTTTCGGCCAACGCAAATGATCTAGGACCGACAATACCAAGCCAGCCAAGACGGAGGGCGTCGCGGTGCACGCGCCGCGGAGAGTCGCCACATCGGCCGTGTTCATCGCCTCCACGAGGGCCGGGGGCAAAACTTTGGAACGCCGTAACGACCACCCTCGCTCCAGGACGATCGCCAAGGCGACCACGGAGAGAAAGAGCAACACCCAAATGAACGGACCACCGTCCGCCAGCGAAGCGACCATTTCAGTAATAGTTAAACGTAAACGTGACCGGGATAACGTCTCCGCCGATCAAACGCCGGATTTCCGCCGGCCAGCGACCGAACGGAGCTGGTTGCATGACGGACAACTCACAGAGGAAGGAAAGAACCTCGCCGACATTGGAGTCTTTAGTCGCGACCTCCGTGATCGTGCCGTCGGAGTGCAGGTCAAAAGTCACCGTAACCTTTCCGATGCGCTCAAGCGCAAACCGCCGCTCTTCCAAGAGCCGATACCACTGCTCTTGGACGGCGAGTACCATGCGATAATGGTAATCTCCGAGCGGGCTGGCTTTGACGTCGAGCGACGACTCGACGGCCATGCGTTGGACCCCGCCATCTTGCTTCATTCGTTCACCCACGAGCGCGCCCTTCGTCGGCATAACCTCCGACAAGCGTTTGGGCGGACGACGCTTCGGAGTCGGCGGCGAAGGTGTCGAGTTGGCTTCCGGCGACTTCGCATCTGGAGGAGTCGGGCTGGTGGCCTTAGGATCGGCTTTGGCGAGCAAGGTCTGTCCCGGAGCTGGCAATTGAACCGGGACGGCCGGTCGGACATGGAGGGGCGGCACGACCGGTTCGACGATCGGCTGTGGCTTGCTGGTCAGGTCGTCAGGCTCGGCCGGAGTCACTTCGGTCACTTTGGGCTGAGCCGGCTGCGGCTTCTCGAGCGGTCTCGGCGTATCAAAGGTCTTGAGGACGTCTTCGCGCCAGCCATCGACTCGTGGTTTGCCCTGATCCTTTTCGGGCGGGTTCGGATTGGCCGCCCGTGTGTTGGCCGTTGAGAAGAACGGCGCGTTTTCCGCGGCATCGTCCGTGACCGCCGCCGGATCGACTTCGACGAACTGCAGGGGGATTTCGTTCCAGACTTCCGGCGGTTTGACCGGAGCGTTGGTCGTCGACGAAGTCAAGGCGGCCAACGGCTGCACGGCGTTGCGCACCCACGGGGGCAACCATCCGTTTTCCAAGGCCGCCTGGACGAGCACCAGCATCAGCCAGACGTACAGGTGCAACAGCAACGACACCAGAAGGGCGATCACAATCGGTGACCCCCACCGCCGGAATCGATTTGAGCTGGGCAATGCTGCCGTCATTCAGGTCCGCTATCGTGCCGCACAGTTTCGCGCTGGGCAAGTGCCTCGCCAACGTCGGAATCGTCGACGGCCCGGGGTCACTGGACGTTCAATCCGTCTTTTTTGGGCACCTTGCGGGGACAATCAAACTGAACCGGGCGGATAGACACGGCTACCGCCCCGGGGTGGTGGGGCGACGCTAGGCAGAGCCGTACGCTAGTGAAGTCACTAACGTGCCCATTCGCCAAGACACCCACGGCTCGGTTAAACCTCAACCCACCGATTCTGGGCTGAGTCACGGCAACCTCCTCACCTTGCGCCCACAAAACTCTCCGCCAGGGCGATTGCTTTGCGCAGAGCCTTGGATTTATTGACCGTTTCCTCGAATTCTCCCTCGGGAGTCGAATCGTTGACCCACCCACCGCCAGCCTGCACGTAAGCGCGGCCGTCCTTCAGCAAAGCCGTGCGAATCGTGATGCAATGGTCTGCGTTGCCGTTGAAGCCAAAGTAGCCCACACATCCTCCATAAGGACCGCGGGTGGTCCCTTCAAGTTCCGCGATCAATTGCATGGCCCGAATCTTGGGAGCGCCGCTCAAGGTGCCGGCGGGAAACGTGGTGCGCATCAAATCGAACGCCGAGTGCGTGGGCGCCAAGGTCCCGTTCACTTGCGACACGATGTGCATCACGTGACTGTAGCGCTCGACGACCATTAGTTCCTTCACCTGCACCGAGCCAAACTCACACACCCGGCCAATATCGTTCCGCGCGAGATCCACCAGCATAACGTGTTCGGCCCGTTCTTTGGGATCGGTCAACAATTCGTCGGCCAGCGCGCGATCTTCAGCCGGAGTTCTGCCGCGGCGGCGCGTGCCCGCGATCGGACGAATCTCCACTTGCCGGTCCACGCAGCGGACGTGCAGCTCGGGAGAAGCGCCGACCAACGACAAGCCGTCGAGCTCGAGCAAGAACATGTACGGCGACGGATTGACGGTCCGAACCGCTCGGTACAGATCGAGCGGCGTCGCGGTCACCGGTGCGCTGAACCGTTGGGAACCGACCACCTGAATGATGTCACCCGCGGTAATGAATTCCTTCGCCTTGAGCACGTTCGCTTCGAATTGCGCTTGCGAGGTGTTCGATTCGAAGGCGACGAAGGGCGGCTCGGCCGGAAGTTCCACGGGAGCGGAATTGAGCGGCTGCTTCAACAGCTCTACCAGACGGTCGATTTCTCCGACTGCGTCCTCGTACGCTTCGGCCGGCGCTTGACCGGGTTCGATCACCGCGCTCACCAGGACGGTGAGCGTTTGGGCGACGCGATCAAAAATCAGCAACTCGTCGGCAATCAGAAAATAGAGCGTGGGCGTGTTGAGTTCATCACGACTCGCTCGCGGCACAACGGGTTCGACGTCGTGAATGAACTCGTAGCCGATAAACCCAACAGCGCCGCCCGAGAAGCGCGGGAGTCCCGGAACGTCCACCGCTCGGAAACGCGCCATCACCGTTTCGACTACGCGAAGTCCGTCCGGGACTCGACCTGGCCCAGGCTCGCGGGAGACTTCGGTTCGTTCTGACAGCCGACCATTCTCCCACACCTCCACGAAGCGGCCTTGTTGCCGAATCACAGCGCGTGGGTTGCAGCCGACAAATGAATACCGCCCCAAGTGTTCGCCGCCCTCCACTGATTCGAAGAGGAACGACTCACCGTGGCCCCGAAGTTTCCAATAAGCTGAGAGTGGAGTCTCGAAGTCAGCCAGCAGCCGACGGGTCACGGGGATTAGGTTTCCCCGCTCCGCAAGCTGAAGAAATTCGGGGAGCGACGGTGCGTCCATGGCAACGAGACCGGAATCATGCTCATTCTCCTTCGCGGTGGCGAGCAAGGAGTCGGCACGGGATGGTTTGGGGAACCCCTGGCTGCCGATGACTCATTCCTCAATGCCACTACGGATCGACTCACGTGCGCAAAAAGCCGAAAGCCAGCCGGGCGGCGGCGGTCGTTCATGGCATTCTGAATCTGCTCAACTTCCGCCCGGAGCAATGCCGCGATGCGCCTCGTTCGGTCCTAGCGCCACAATTTGGTTCGCTTTCGTGAAAATCCGTCGCGAGCGTCATTTCCACGGACAATGAAGGCTATCCAATGAGAATTGTGCTTCATCGTTTGAACCACGACCTACAACCGAGGCACCGCTCGCTGTTCGGTGCCGGGGGAGACCGGCGGCTTCTCGCGGCTGCGGGACGGAGAATCCTGAGCGCGGTTCTCGCCGTCGCTTGGACCTGTTGTCGAGCCGGGGCGGCGGCGGACGACTCGGATTGGTTTGCGTTCGACCCGCCAGCGGATCCCTTCGCTGAGAGCCCCGTAGACTTGCGGTTCCTGAACGAGAAGTTCGCCGGAGAGCATGGTGTCATAGCGGTGCGCGGAGACGAGTTAGTTCACTTCGCGAACCAGGAACCGGTCCGCTTCTGGGCGGTCAACGGTCCACCGGCCGAGTTGAGCGGTCCGGCCCTCGCGGCCTGTGCGCGCCGCCTCGCCAAGTACGGGGTCAACCTGGTGCGGATGCATGGGGCGGTGTTCCAAAAGTCGGGCGGGTGGGATCCGAAGCGCGTGGCGCACGCCCAGGAAGCCGTGGCCGCCCTCAAGGCGGAGGGGATCTACTCGCACCTCTCGATCTATTTTCCGCTCTGGATGACGCCGGCCGCGGATCATCCATGGCTCAAGGGATACGACGGCAAAACCCACCCGTTTGCCGCGCTGATGTTCAATCCGGAGTTCCAGGCGCATTACCGCGGTTGGTGGAAGGCGCTGCTGCTCACTCCGGACGCCACCGGGCGCCGTCTCGTGGATGAACCCGCGATCTTCGGGGTGGAGATCCAGAACGAGGACTCCTTCTTTTTCTGGACCTTCAATCCGGACCAGATTCCCGCCGCCCAAATGGAAATCCTCGAGGCGCAGTTCGGTGCGTGGTTGATCCGCAGATACGGCTCGCTGGAAGCCGCGAAGGCGAAGTGGGGAGGCACGACAGCGAAGCGCGATGCCTTCGCCGCCGGTCGCGTGGGATTTCGTCCGCTCTGGAATCTCTTCAGCGAAAAATCCGCCCGCGATCGTGACACCGCGGAGTTTCTCCTCGAGACCCAGCG
>DLVS01000859.1 GCA_003445095.1 Verrucomicrobiales bacterium | reverse complement strand
CGCCATCCCTACCATTTGAATGGAGAGCGACGAGGGCGCGCGGCTGACTCGAATCAAGGGAATCACCCGTATCCTCCCCAGGGAGCTCCTGCTTTCAGGCGAAGCCACGCCCATCCCAGAATCCATAGTTTGTGCGCTTTGCTCAGGCGTAATGGTTCAGTTCCGAGAACCGGAAAGCGCCGTCGCTCGAGGTAACGGAATAGCTTCCAATAAACCGTTCCCATCAGCTCCGCTGCGATCATCGATTTCCGGTCACATTCCGGCAGCGCGCTGCGAGCCTGTCGATAATACTCCCGCGCCCGCTCACCAAAGGCGCAAGCCAACTCCGTGAACCGCCGGTCCCCGCGCCGAGCCAAAATATCCTCCGCCGTCAGTCCGTGACGCTCGAGTTCTTCGGCAGGCAGATACACTCGACCTCGCCAGGCATCGTTACCGACGTCCCGCAGAATATTGGTGTATTGTAGAGCCTTCCCGAGCGCCTCGGCATAAACACGACAACCGGGATCGCGATAGCCGAAGATCTCAATGCTCAACAAACCCACGACCGACGCCACCCGATAACAATACTGGTCCAGCTCCGCAAACGTGGCGTAGCGCTGTTGCCGGAGATCCATCTCCACACCTTGAATGAGCTCATCAAACAGTCGAAACGGCAGGTGGTACTGCGCAATGAAGGGCCGGAGTTCACGATTGACGATCAACTCCGGCGCACCTCCGGCGCACGCCGCGGCAACGTCTCGGCGCCAATGTTCCAACGCTGCCTGCCGTTCGGCGACCGGCCGAGCCTCGTCGTCAGCCACATCATCCACCTCGCGACAAAACGCGTAGAGGGCGCTCATGGCTTCGCGCTGCGGTCGCGGCAGCACGATGAATGCAAGCGCCAGATTCGACGCGCTCTTGCGCGTGATCTGCTCACTGACTTCGGTGCTCACAACGGCGGCGGTTCCGAACCCCCGGTCCCGGGTGGAGGCAAGCCGCCGGCTTCAGCACGGGTCGGATTTCGACTGCGATGTTCCTTACGGCGGCGGCGACGACGGCGGCGTGATTCAGGAGAGGGCGCCATCGCCCCCTCCAATAGCGCGCCAGCTCGGCGATATTTCGGGGAACGTCGGATGAAGACCGCCCACCCAATCACGGCCAGGACGACCACGCCGATCGCCAGCAACACCGGCACGATCCCTCGCAGGGAGGATTGGGACTCGGGGTCGAGCGCTCTCGGCAACGGCAGATCCGCTGCCGCGGCCGCCCAGACAAAGTTACTCACGAAGGACCTCATTGACCGGATGAGCCTGCCGGGGACTCCGATTCGTCGTCAACGACCCCATCCGATTTCAATTCAAGTCGGCTCATGCGGTAACGGAGCGCGTGACGCGACAGGTCAAGGTTTTGGGCGGCTTTCGACAAATTGCCGCCACAGCGTTGGAGGGCCGCCAAGATCAGTTCCCGTTCGAATTGCACCAACGCCTCACTGAGCGAAATTGCCGAAGAATTGGTGCTGGAGGTTGCAGCCGGTCGCGACGGCGCCCCGGGCCCGAGATTTCCCTGTCGCAGCCGGGATTCGATCTCAAAATCGGGCAGACTGGCCGGCCGGATTTGGTCCGTCTCCTCAAGAATCACGGCGCGCTCCATGACATTGCGCAGTTCTCGAACGTTCCCGGGCCAGGAGTGGGCGAGTAGAGCCGATTGGGCCGCGGGGGTAAGACCCGTCACGGTCTTTCCCAAACGAGCGGCGAACTGGCGCAGGAAAAATTGGGCCAACAGGAGCAGGTCATTGCCGCGCTCGCGCAGGGGCGGCGGGCGAAATTGCATGACGTTGAGCCGGTGAAATAAGTCTTCCCGAAATTCACCCTTTTGAATCGCCTCGACAATGTTGCGGTTGGTGGCGGCGATGAGGCGGACGTTGACTCGGAGTTCCTGCGTTCCGCCCACGCGCGTGAACGAACCGTCCTCCAAAAAGCGGAGCAACTTCGCCTGGAGAGGCCGGCTCATGTCGCCGATTTCATCAAGAAAAATCGTCCCGCCATCAGCCTCTTCGACGAGCCCGCGCTTCGTCCGATGGGCGCCGGTAAACGCGCCGCGTTCGTAGCCAAAGAGCTCACTTTCCAACAGCGTCTCGGGAATCGCCGCACAGTTCAGGCGCACGTAGGTATTGGCGGCCCGTTTGCTCAACGCATGGATTGCCCCAGCAATGAGTTCCTTGCCGGTGCCGCTTTCCCCGAGGATGAGGACCGTTGCGTCGGTCGGAGCTACCGTCTGAATAAGCTGCCGTAATTCGCGAACTTTCGGCGCATCTCCGATTAAGTGCTCGAGTCGGTAGGGTTCTCCGGCGCGGGCCTTCAACGTGGCGTTCTCGGCCATCAACAAATATCGCTCCCCACAACGCGACACGGCGTGCAGCAGCTCTCCGGGTTCGAAGGGCTTGGCGAGGTAATCCACCGCGCCGTTCTTAATCGCTTCTACAGCCAGTTTGGGCGTGGCGTAGGCGGTAATGATCAAGACCGGGAGATTCGGGGTCTTGCGGGTGACTTCCTTGAGAAATTCGTAGCCGCTCATCCCGCCGAGCCGCGCATCCGTGATCACTAGAAACAACTCTTCGCTGCCAATCAGCTTGAGCCCGGCCTCCGCCGATTCAGCCAATCGCACCTCGTAGCCTTCGTCCCGCAGGACCGTCTCCAAGGTCAGCCGCATGTTTTTCTCGTCATCCACGACGAGCAGGGGCGGAAGTTTCATGAGCGCAAACGCATAAGTGAACGAGCCGGTAAGCAAATCGTGAAGCTGGTCCCTATTCCAAGCTCCGATTCTACTGCCACCGTGCCTCCATAGAGTTTGGTATTGTTCTTCACAATGGCCAACCCCAACCCGGTGCCTCGATCTTTGGTGGTGAAGTAGGGCTCGAAAATCTGCCCCAACTGCGTCTCCGGAATGCCCGGCCCGGTGTCCCGAATGGTCACTTCGACGGAGAACTCAGGTCCATTACGCGTGGTGAGAAAAATGTCGCCCTTACCGTTCATCGCTTCGCGCGCATTGGTGAGGATGTTGGCAAACATCTCGGCAAAATGCCCTCGTTGTCCTAGCAGTGATGGCAATCCCAACGCGTAGTCTCGGTGAATCTTGATCTCAAACCGTGCCGCTTCCGGAAGCACGAGGTCCACCGCGTGATCCAATTCGGCGTTGATGTCGACCTTTTCAACTCGGCCCTCCGACAACCGGGCGTAACCCATCAACTCGGTTAGAATTTTGTCGGAGCGCCCCACCTCTTCTCGAATAATGGAAATCTGTTGGGTGATCTTTTTCCCTTCCTTCACCGTTCGCTGCAAGGTGAAGGCGGCGTTATTAATGATTCCCAGCGGGTTTTTGAGTTGATGGGCAATCTCCGCGGCCAAGCGTCCCGCGGCCTCGAGCTGTTGTTGTTTGATCAACAGCTCACGCGCCTCGTGCTCTTGCTGCCGTTGCCGGTCCACCAAGATTTGAATTCCGGCACAGCACGCGGTCAGCAGAATCAGGAGCAACATCCGCAATAAAAGCGACTCGGTCGATGGGGGCGCCAGTTCGTCGAACGCCCCTCCCGTGACCGTGCCCCGGCCGGTGGTGCGGATGAGTTCCATTTCTGTTCCCGCGAGCCAGATATTCAGGATGCCCGCCAACATATAGCAGAGGCTGACGAGCAGGTTCACCGTGATCTGGACGTCGGCATGAGGGATCACGGCGGCATTGCGCACCAGCAGGCCGAGAAACACCCAGTACAACAGACTGTCGAATCCGCCCGTGAGGAGGGTCAGCAGTCCCAGCATCGCGCCGTCGAGGATCGTCATAATGCACGTCACCGGAACGACGACCCGAACGGACACTTGATCCATGCCCCACAAGAGGAGTCCGGCCCCGACGTTCAACGCGAAGTAGCCGAGGAAAAAGGCCCGGACATATCCCAGCACTTCCTGGCGCAGTTCGGTGAGATCGGTAAACCAGCGCGAGAAAAAGAGAAAATACAACAGCAGCGCGAGGATCGCCGCTTTCACGGGGAGTCCGACCCCGCGTTCGATAAAGCGGATCCGGCGAAGGAACACCTCCGGCGGCGCGGCTTCCGCGAGGCGCAGGAAGCGCCATCGGCGCAAGCGCGCCATGACTTCCGGCCAAAACCGCGTTACGGACATGCCGACAACAAGGCAGGTTCTGTGCCGCCCTCAACTGGAGGATGTCAGCTCCAACGCCCGTGCGACGATGCCTTCCACCGGCCAGAGCCGCCCAATCCCTTCGTAACCGCAAGACAACAGGCCTTCCTCAGGCCCGATGAACTCGGCACCCCGACTTCGCAGCGTCGCCACGTGTTGTTGCGTTGCTGGGTGGAGCCACATTTTTCCGTTCATCGCGGGCGCAATCAATTGTCGAGCCTGCGGATTGAGCGCCAGCGCAAGGCAACTCAGGGCATCATCGGCTAACCCCAAGGCCAGTTTCGCCACGCAATTGGCCGTGGCGGGCGCGACCAGAAATAAATCGGCTTCATCCGCCAACCGAATATGCGTCGGCCGCCAGCCTTCTTCTTCGTCGTAGAGATCGGTGACGACAGGATGCCTCGACAGTGTCTTGAACGGCAGGGGCGAAACAAATCGCTGCGCGTCAGCGGTCATCACGACTTGGACATTCCGGCCTGCCTTGGTGAGTTGGCTCGCCACGTCGATTGCCTTATGTGCCGCAATCGAGCCAGTGACACCCAGGACAATGAGGGGAGAAGCGGCCATACACTTAGACCCGGGAGCGGAAGAAAACCGCCGATAGACACCGATGAACACCGATCGATCGGAGCCTGTGTCCCGCTCGTCGTCGGTAACTCTCACCAGTCCGGAGACCCACTGGATATCTGCGTCTATCGGTGTCCATCTGTGGTTGACTTCGTCTTGTTAAGGCAGCGCCGAACGTGGCCCACTAGCTATTTTGCTAACTGAAACTCTTGCCGATCTCGTCGTAAAGTTTCCGCTTCATAGATGGCTAAGATGCGACGGAGGTCTTCCTCACGCGTCCCGCTGACCACCAAATAGTCGAACTCCCGCCAGCGCGCGGCTTCGGCTCGGGCGGCGGCTAACCGACGGTGCAGCGATTCTTCAGGATCTTCGGCCCGCCCGCGGAGGCGCCGCTCCAGCTCGCTTAGGGTCGGCGGGGTAAGAAATACGGTGACCAGCGCCCGAGTCAGTATCGGGTCAGCTCGAGCCACCGAACGGACCGCGGCCGCCCCCTGAACGTCAATGATCAGCAAGACGTCCAGGCCCGCATTGAGCTGTTCCACGACCGACGCTTTGAGAGTCCCGTAGGATTTGCCGTAAACCAGGGCGTGCTCCAGGAATTCACGTCGCGCCACTCGTTCCGAAAACTGATCCGCCGTGAGAAAATGATAGTCCACGCCCTCCGCTTCGCCGGGCCGCGGTTCCCGAGTGGTGCAGGTCACGACCCGACGCAACCGGGGAACGGCATGCAATAAGTTCTCGCCGACCGTTGTTTTACCCGCGCCGGAGGGAGCCGAAATCAAGAGTACCAGAGGTGAGCCCATAGGTTATTCAACGTTCTGGGCTTGCTCTCTAAACCGTTCGAGCTCCGTCTTCAAGAACACCACGTCGGTGGCGATCTGCGCATCGTTCGCTTTGGCACCCAGCGTGTTGATCTCGCGGTTCATCTCTTGGGCTAAGAAATCAAGTTTACGGCCTACGGGCTCGCGCGATCGGCGGCAATCTTCGAATTGCGTCAAATGGCTCTCCAGTCGGGTCAACTCCTCTTGGATGTCGCAGCGGTCGGCGAAGAGAACGACCTCCTTCACCACGCGCTCATCCGCCGCAGAAACATTCTCCACGCCAGCCAGCCGAATGCGTTGAAGCAACTGGTCGCGATATCGGGTCGCCACGCTCGGTGCTTGCTCGCGGACGCGCGCCACCGCCGAGCGTAACCCAGCGATTCGGGCGGAAAGATCGTCCACCAATGCTCCCCCTTCTCGGTCCCGCATCGCGTTGAAGTTGGCCAACGCCGCCTGCAACGCCGGCTCGACGCACCCCCAGAACGCCTCGGGGTCCCCGGTCGTCGCGTCGCTTTGCAGGACGCCCGGGCATCGCAACAACGCCTCCAGGGTAACGCCGCCGGCCAGCCCCAAGGATTCGGTGAGCGCTTGCAGCTCGCGCGAATACGCCGTGGCCAGCGGTCCGT
>DLVS01000514.1 GCA_003445095.1 Verrucomicrobiales bacterium | reverse complement strand
AGGGATTCACCCCGTCCAGGCGGGCGGCCTCGAGGACGTCTTCTGGAATTCCGGCCAAGCCAGCGAGGAAGATGACCATGAAGAAACCACAGGACGCCCAGCCTGAAATAACGGAAATCGTGAGCAAGGCCCGGCTCTCACTGAACATCCCCGGAAGCACGCCGACGCCGTCTTTGAAGAGGAACCCGAACACCAGGCCGATCACGACCATCGACAAAACCGTCGGAGCGAAAAAGGCGACGCGCAGCCAATGATTGAAGCGGCTGTTTCGTTCCAGGCCCAGAGCGAGAGCCAAACCGACCACGACTTCGAACAGCAGCGTCCAGAGCAGGTAGCCGAGGTTGTTAGACAGCGCCTGATGAAACTTTGGGTCGACGACGGCGTAGCGGTAATACAGCGAGCCGACGAAGTGTCGACCGTCGACGTCGTGCCGGAAGAACGAATCCACGAGCGTTTGCGTGGATGGCAGCAGCACGAACAGCACGAAGACCAGCAGGGCCGGTCCGAAGAAGAAGATTTGGCCGCGGCGAGTCATCGGACCCTAATCCGTCGGCACCCAGCCACGCCCCGGGATGAATTCGCGACTGCCGGACGATTTGCACCCGGATGCGGCCGCTCCGGCCATCAAGGCGACCACAAGAAGTACGAGCACCTTCTTCACGGCCGGCAGGCTAATCGGGTTTGCCGCAGGCTCAAGCTTCGACCAGACTTTCCTGCGCGCCAATGCCCAAATCCCATCTTTCGCTGCGAGGCCAATTGCTCTTGGACGGGGGTAAGTTGCGGGGCAGCGCATTTCATCGATCCGTGGTGCTGATTTGTCAGCATGATCCTCAGGGAGCCTTCGGACTGGTCCTCAATCAGCCCACCGAGAAAAAGCTGAGAGAGGTCATTGACGCCGACCTCCCAGAACGCTTGGAAGACCATCCGTTATTCGGGGGCGGGCCCGTGCAGCCGTCGGCGATGAGTTTTTTGCACAGCGACCTGTTCTTGCCGGGAGCAAACGTGATCGAGAACCTAAATTTGGGCCATGACTTGGAGGAACTGGTGGCGCTGGGAAAGTCGTGGTCGGCTTCGCAGCAGCTTCGAGTTTTTGCGGGGTATGCCGGTTGGGCGCCAGGCCAACTCGATGACGAAATGCGCCGCGAGTCCTGGATCACGCACCCCGCCACGATTGACCTCGTGTTTCACGCGCCGTCCGAGGACTTATGGCCGTTCATTCTCCGGCAAAAAGGCGACTGGCAGAGCCGATTGCTCGCGGGCGCGCCGGAGGACCTTTCGTGGAATTAGCGGCGCGTGATCCCGCTCCGACCGGGCCGGTCCTAGTGATGTTCGCGGTTCCCGAGGAGGCCCAGCCATTTCGCCGCTTGTTGCGTGAGCGCGGGGATCGCCCGCAACGACTCGACTTCCATGATGAACCTTGGAGTAACCGAGCCTGGAGTTTTGCGGGCGGCCAAATCTGGATTAGCGGGATGGGCAAACGGAACGCGACGCTGGCGTTAGACCAAGCGTTGGCCCGACGTCCCACACTGGTCCTGACCTGCGGATTTGCAGGTGGGCTCAATCCCGCACTGCCGACCGCCACCGTGATGGTCGACGCCGAGCCTGAGTTCCCGTGGTTGTCGCGGCTCACCAAAGCGGGAGCGGTCCCGAGTCGTTTCTGCTGCGCGGATCGAGTGGCCGTGACACCGGCTGACAAAACAGCGCTTCGCCGCGAGACCGGTGCCGATGCGGTGGAAATGGAATCAGGCGTCATTCGAGATGCGTGTCGTGTTCGGGGCATTCCGGCCGCCACGGTGCGGGTCATTTCCGACGCGGCCGACGAATCCCTGCCCCTCGATTTCGGTGCGTTAATGACTCCAGATGATCGAATCGACTTCGGAAAACTGGCGTGCGCCTTGATCCGGTCGCCGGCGAAGATTCCGCAACTACTCCGCTTTCAACGCCGGGTGAGCCATGCTGCGAATGCGCTCGCGCAGGTATTGGCCTCTGTGTTTTCAGATGCCGGGCCAGGTTCTGTCTCGAACTGACGACCGATGGCATGGACAGGCTGCGACCATCGTCGAAGGTTAAGCCTTGAGCATGGCAACAACGTCTTGGTTATTTTCCGCGCTTGTGCTGATTCTCGTCTCACACCGTGTTGTGAATGGTCTTGCTGCTGCCGCCGATTCGGATTTCTCCGACGCCCGTCATCGCATGGTATCGGAGCAACTCGTCGAGCGAGGTATCACCAATCGGCGCGTTCTGCACGTGATGCGCTCGGTGCCGCGTCACGAATTCGTTCCGACCGCGCGACGAAAACAAGCCTACGAAGACCACGCCTTGCCGATCGGTTATGGGCAGACCATTTCGCAACCCTATGTCGTGGCCTTCATGACGCAGGCGCTGAACCTGCACACCAACGACGTGGTGCTCGAAGTGGGCACGGGCTCCGGCTATCAGGCCGCGGTGCTGGCGGGATTGGTGAAACAAGTTTACACCATCGAAATTGTCGAACCGCTTGCCCGGCGGGCTGAAGCGGATCTTAAACGACTCGCGATCACCAACGTCCAGGTCCGTGCGGGCGATGGTTACCAAGGATGGCCATCCGCGGCGCCGTTCGACGCCATTATCGTGACATGTGCTCCTGACCACATCCCGCAACCCCTGGTCACTCAACTCAAGGACGGCGGTCGCATGATCATTCCGGTCGGGCCGGCGAACGACCAGTCCCTGTACTTGCTTCGGAAGGAAGGCGAACACGTGCGACAGCAAGCGGTCTTGCCGGTGCGCTTCGTGCCGATGACGGGCCAAGCGATTGAGCCCGAACGCTGAATCCACATAGGTCGGTTGGCTGCTAGTTGAGAGGGCTACCGATCCAGCCGTCGAATCTTCGGTGACGTGGCGGACGAGCTCGATGCGTCACTGGGAAAAGCTGGACCCCAGGTCGAGCAGAATGCTCCACCTAGCGCTGCCGATCAGCCGATGCGACGGGCGGTTGGCGCAAATTTCGGGCGTGCGTTTCCCGGTGGGGAGCGTTCAATTGCCGTCGTAAGCAATGCTGCCGCCGCCGGCCCCGCCGCCGCTCGGCCCAAACGAACCGCCCTTGGTTATGCGCCAACTATTTTACGTCAATCGCCAGATGTGCGGCGGCGAGGAACTGCCCGCAGAATTCGATCTCGATGACTTCTGCGAGGTGCTCCAGGGAAAATTGGCGAACGTCGAGGTTGTTCCAGTGGACGAGCTCGGTGAGCCCGTCGTTAATCGAGATCCGGCCTTGGTTCCTGATTCCGTGTTTTTCGAGGCACTCGGCGAGTACATGCATCGGTAAGTCGCGGTTGATACTCGCGCTGATCGGACTCAGCGCCGGCGGCGCGGCTGCGCTCCCCGAGCTTGCCCCAGAGCCTCGACCTCTCTTTGCTCGCGCCGTGCACGAGGAAATATTCGATGTGGTCAACGAGCATGATGAGGTCATCGGCCAAGCTCCCCGCAGCGAAGTGCATCGGCGTGCCTTGCGCCATCGGGCGGTTCACGTGCTGATTTTCAACGGCCGCGGCGAGCTATTCTTGCAGCAGCGTTCCCTGGAAAAAGACAACTGGCCTGGAGTTTGGGATTCGTCGGCGTCAGGCCACCTCGATGCGGGTGAATCGTACGACGCTTGCACCGTGCGCGAGTTGGGAGAGGAGTTGGGCCTGTGTCTCTCCGAAGTTCCCCCGCGGCTCTTCAAGTTGGCCGCAAGTTCGGAAACCGGCTGGGAGTTTTGCTGGGTGTACCGGGCTGAGCACGAAGGGCCGTTTGTCTTGCAGCCTTCAGAGATTCGCGGCGGCGGTTGGTTTCCGCCTTCAGCCCTGGCTGATTGGATCGAGCGTCGTCCCCACGACTTCGCGAGCGCCTTCGTGGTCATCTGGGCAAAACTCAGCCAGCAACTGGCGTCGCGCGTCTCGGCACATCCGACGCCCGAATGATCCAGCTTTCGGCTCGAAGACTTTCAAGACTTCCGAGACTTCAAGTCTGCGGATTTGTCAGACGCCAGCTCCCCGTCGAAGCTTGGCGGAATACGCCGAATGAAGCACCCGGAACTGATTGAGACTCATCGAGTCGGTCCGCGTACGCGCGAACTCATCGTGCGGGTGGCGGATTGTCCGGCGTTGGGTCCGCACGGGATTGCTCATGTCGGGCTGGCGGACGCGGTCGCACCCTACACGATGGTGCGCACCGACCTGCCGGGCGCGTATTTTTTGGCGTGTTTCGCCGGCGAAGGGCGACTGCTGCTGGATGGGCGTTGGCAACGTTGCCGAGCCGGCCAAGCGTGTCTCGCCCCGCCTCACGTGTTGCATGCCTTCCACGCGATTCCCGGACAACACTGGGGATTTGCTTGGGTTCGCTATCAGGCGCACTCCGGATGCGGTCCCCTCATTCATGCCTCTGCACCTGTGCTGGCCAAGTTTCCCAGCGAAACGATTCG
>DLVS01000030.1 GCA_003445095.1 Verrucomicrobiales bacterium | reverse complement strand
CATGCCATGATTGCTGGCCAGCGCGGTTTCCGCCTGCTTTAGGGAAGTCAGATATTCGATGAGATCCGTGAACTCCTGGAGCGACAATCCCGCCTGCAACGCGTCGGGCATGAGCGAAACGGTGCTGCCCTGCTGGGACTTGATCTCGGCGGAAGCAATCGTCACGACCTTGCCGTCCGCTCCCATCAGTTGAATGCCTCGATCGTTCGCCTGTTTGAGAACGCCTTGGAATTCCTGTCCAGACTTCGTCTCCACCATGATCGCCCCATATCCCGGAGAAATAGTGGCCGACGGCATCAGCACTGCATCGACCAGGTCGCGGCGGCCAAACTTGTCGCCTACCGCGAACAAATCCGGCCCGGCCTTGCTGGCGCTGCCGTCGATCGAATGGCACTTCCCGCACGCGAGCCGCTGATCTTCCGCGAACAGCTTGGCCCCGCGATCGACATCTCCTGGGTGGGTCAGCGTATGTTTCCGAAACGCATCAAGGTCGGGGACTTGGTCGGCCGCTTGGCAGTGAGATTGAATCGCCACGGTCGACGCGAGCGCGAGCGACAACGAGAAGGCGGGGAGGCGTCGGAAAATGTTTTTCAAGTGGATGACGAAGGCCTCCCACTTACCTCTTCGGCGACTCCATTTCCAGCGTCGAAGTTACGGTTGGCCAGCCCGACAATGCCGCCCCGTCTCCTGCCGCACGACAACGGACAGATGGCGTCGTTATCAGCGCGGTCGAAGCGGCTGTGAATGAATGTGTGATGTTGATATGAAGGATCTCCGATTCATCCTTCAACTTCTGAAAAAGACACGGCCTGCAATGGCGGGGTCAACCGGAGCGCACGTCTTGCCGGCATGGCAGATACGTCATCCCCTTCGCACATGAAGACATTTTCAGTGAAACTTCCGGAACCACTGGCGGACTGGCTGAACGGTGAAGCGAAACAAACCCTCCGCTCGCGTTCGGAGACTGTTCGCGAAGCGCTGGAACTGAAACGCGACGGAAACGCCAAAAGAGACCGGACAATGGCCGACGCCATGGCGGATCTGCGTGGCACTATCTCCGGCCCACGCGATCTTTCCACCAATCCGAAATACTTCGCTGATTTCGGAAGGTGAAGGAGGTCCTCATCTTAGTGAATTCATGAAAGGCGGCGGCGCCTGCAAACGCTTTACCCCCTTTCTCTGCCGCACGATCAGCCGGCGGGGTCAATCATGTAGCTAAGCGAGGAACGTCATGTCGCGGGGCGGTATGACGACACGCCCGGTAATCAAATCCGCGTCTTGATGCCGCCCGCCCGCAAGAAACACCAGCCGCGTAGCGCCTCGAACGCCACGAATCCGCCCACTGCCGCCAGCACTGCTCCTAGCCACACGGAAACAGCTAATCCAAAAGGCGCGCCGCCCAGCAGGAGCACCGCCATCAGGCCGCGCCACCACCGGCCTTTGCCCTTGATATTGGGGGCGAACATGTGTCAACGGCCGGATTTCCGCGTTGGCTTGCGCAATTCGTCCAGTGTCGCGCAAAGGTGATCCAGATCCTTGATCTGCAACGCGCCAATTTTCTCCAGAATTTCCCGATACGCGGGCATGGCGCGTCCGCCGACGAGGAGTGACATTTCCGCCGGGAGCAGTTCGCGCAGACGCACCAGCTCGCTTTCCAAACGCGCATCGTCATCGGGATAGACCAGGCTCAAAGCCACCGCACGCGCGCGATTTTGCCGAGCGGCGCCGGCGATTTCAGCCGCGGGCAAACTCGCACCGAGATAGGTAACGTTCCAGCCGAGATTCGCCGCGGACGCGCCGGCCAGCATCGCACCAAGTTCATGCAACTGGCCGCTCGGCGTTCCGACCACGACCACCGGCGCGCCTTCGGCACCCGAGAACGAGCGCGTGGCGTGACCAAGGAAGACTCGGATGACCGCACTGGCGAAATGTTCGTGCGCCGCCGTAATGGTTCCGTTGCGCCAAAGTTCGCCGATCGCCTGCGCGAGCGGCGCGATAACGCGTTGCAGCAATCCCTGCGCGCCCAATTCCACCGAGCCGCGTTTCAGCGCCGCCTCCAATGCAGGCGAGTCGAGCCGGTTCACGGCTGCGATACACTCCGTCAGCAGAGTCGGTGAAGTAGGCGCGCGCGTCGCGGCGGGGGCGTGTCCGTTGCTCGCCGGCGCGTGGCTGGCCAGTTCGCGCAACTTCTCCACCGGCAGTTTCGCGACCGCACCGATGCTGTGCCCGCCGCGCGTGACATCGCGCAGCAATGCAAGCCGCTCCACCTCATCGTCCGAGTATCGCCGCCGATTCGTATCCGTGCGGTCCGGCTTCACGGCCCGATAACGCTTCTCCCAAACGCGGATGACGTGGGCACTTAATCCCGTGCGGTTGACCACTGATTTGATAGTGTGATGCGCCTCGGCCATATAGTGAGACAAATGATAGACAACTCGTCCGAAGGCGCAACCGAAATGTTTGACTCATCCTTTGCAAATCTGCCCTTAGCCACAGCACTAATTAGCATAATCCAACAATTTACACGCGCATTTCAACCAGAAAACTATTCTTAGACAAATAATTGACATTGCGATAAACAATAGACACTATTTAGACATTCGCTGCTCTGAATGTCAGCGTGCGCAGCCATAAAGTTCGAAATGAAACGAAGCAAAACCGGCCTACGAACGCGAGCCACTCGCGTGCTCACTTGTCAACTTGCCGGGCCAGTTCGGTTCGCAGTTTCGGTCGCTCCCACCAAGCATGACTAAGCAAGTTCTCATCATCGGCGCGGGTCCGGGCGGCCTGGCCTCGGCCATTCTCCTCGCGGCGGCGGGAGTCCGCGTGAAAATCATCGAACGCCTCCCCATTATTGGCGGGCGCACGTCGAGCATCTAAGCGGACGGCTACAAGTTCGACCTCGGCCCGACGTTTTTCCTCTACCCGAGGGTGCTGGAGGAAATCTTCGCGGCGGCTGGAACAACTCTGCGAGACGAAGTGGAGCTGGTGCGACTCGACCCGCAATATCGCATCCTGTTCGGCGCGGGTGGCAAACTAGACTGCACGCCGGAGGTCACGGCGATGGAGCGACAGATTGCCGCGCTGTCGCCCGCAGACGCACCCGGCTTCCGCCGCTTCCTCGCTGAGAACCGCACCAAGCTCGACATGATGCAGCCGTGTCTGCAGAACCCGTTCCTTGGCTGGCAGGACTTGCTCCAGATGCGCTTGCTTAAAATGCTGCCGATGCTCCGGCCCCATCAATCGGTTGACACTTACCTCAATCGTTTCTTCAAGGACGAGCGCGTGCGGCTGGCGTTTTGTTTCCAGTCGAAATACCTCGGCATGTCGCCGTTCCGTTGCCCGAGCCTCTTCAGCATCCTGAGCTTCCTCGAATACGAGTACGGCGTGTTCCATCCCATCGGCGGCTGCGCGGCGGTGACGGCGGCGATGGCGCGTGTGGCGGAGCGACTGGGCGTAGAGATTTGCTTGAATGAGCCGGTCGAGGAAATTCTGTTCGCCGGACGCCGGGCCAATGGCGTACGCACACCGGACGGCGTTCACACTGCCGACGCGGTCATGGTGAACGCCGACTTCGCCCGCGCGATGGAGCGGCTCGTCCCGAATCGACTCCGCCGTCGCTGGACGAACGAAAAGCTCGCGAAGAAAAAATATTCCTGCTCGACGTTCATGCTCTATCTCGGCGTCGAAGGCACGTTCGACCTGCCGCATCACACGATTTACATCGCCGAGGACTACGAGCAAAACCTCGACGACATCGAGAACAAGCACGTCCTCAGCGACAATCCGAGCTTCTACGTCCAGAACGCCTGCGTGACCGACCCGGGCCTCGCGCCGCGCAGCCATTCGACGCTCTACGTCCTGGCGCCGGTGACGCACCAGCACGCGAACGTGGACTGGTCGCGCGAACGGACGCGCTACCGCAACCTCTTGCTCAATCAAATCAAGAAGGCCGGCTACGATCTCGACCCGAAGTGCATCAAATACGAGCGCGTCATCACGCCCGCGGATTGGGACACGCGCTACGACATTTATCGCGGCGCGACCTTCAACCTCGCGCACACCCTCGACCAGATGCCCGAGAGTGCCGACGCCACCGGACGCAATCACAGGCACCGACCCGGCCTCCGC
>DLVS01000382.1 GCA_003445095.1 Verrucomicrobiales bacterium | reverse complement strand
TTGATGAAGGGCGTTGGCAGCGGCATCAAGGAGTTCAAGAAGGCTTCACGGGACGTCCAGGACGAGCTGCATCGAGCCATGGACGAAGTAGAACGCACCCCTCCACCCCCTCCGAAGCCCGCACCACCGCCAGAACCCGATTCGCTCGCGCAGTCGTCTAAGCCGGACGACGCTACCAAGGTGTGAAGTTTCTCTGACCTTTCATCCTGGGCATGGCCGACGAGTTGGAGGTGCTGCCTCCGGAGCACGAAGAGCACGACGAGGACGAAGGCGGTGGGCCCGTCAAAACGTTCCTCGAACACCTAGAAGATTTACGCTGGACGCTCGTCAAGTGCGCCTTGGCGCTTGCCTTGGGTGTCATTGTCAGCCTCAGCGGAAGTCCATACATTGTTAGGTTCCTCACCTGGCCGCTGGTTCTGGCTCAACGAATCAAGACGACGGATCAAAATCGCGTGGTCATTACCCTAGGCACGAACGTTCTTGCCCGAATGACCCAAGCCGATTTCCCGGTGCTTGGAATGCCCACGAATCGGGATCTCTATTTGCGAGTCGCCCCGGTTGAGGCTGGTACCAATTGGGTCATGGGCTTAGTGCCGGACCCGAATCCTCCAGAAGCAGCCACGTTCGGCATGCATGTCGATCTCAAAACCCTGGGCCCTGCGGAGGCGTTTAGTGTGGCCATCAAGATCGGGCTTTATGGCGGGTTCGCACTCAGTGCTCCTTTCGTCATCCTTTTTCTCGGGCAGTTTATCCTGCCCGCGCTCCATATGAACGAGAAACGCTTCGTCTATCGGGCGGCCGGATTCGGAACACTGCTGTTCTTCGTCGGAGTGGCCTTCTGCTATTTCGTTATGCTGGTGGTCACCCTGAGCACGACGGTTAGCTTCGCCAATTGGCTAGGCTTTTCGGCGGATGAATGGCGGGCGACCGAGTATATCGGATTCACCGCTTGGTTCATGATCGGCATGGGCATCGCGTTTGAACTGCCTTTGGTGCTGCTGACGCTAGTGAAGATCGGGATCCTAGACGCCCAACGGTTATCGGGACTGCGCATGTATTGGGTCGTGGCCGGGTTGGTCATCGCGGCGTTTATCACCCCGGATGGCAATCCACTAACGATGTTGCTGATGTTCTTGCCACTCCACGCGCTCTACGAAATCAGCGTGCTCATTGCCAAGTGGTGGGAACGCAAAGACGCCCAGGCGCAGGTGTTGGAAGCGAAGCCGAAATGAATCGGATTTCGAAGTTCGGGAATTCCATGCTTGCCACTGTAAACGATCATCCTAGGCTGACCTCGAACACAACTTCTATGGCTTTCTCCAAATCCGTTGGAATCTTTGCCGCCTCGAGTGCAATGGCCTGGCTTACCGGTTGTAGCAGCATGGAACACAAGCTCGGCCGCGGCCTGGCCAACATTACGGAGCCGATCCGGCTCGGTGAGCTGACCCGTTCGACCGAACAAACGTACCTGGCTGACGGACCAGTGGCCGCACAGACCTATGGCGTCGTTCATGGCATCAGTCGGACCATCCAACGGACCGCCGTCGGGGTCTTCGACGTCGTGACCTTCCCGATTCCGACAGACCCTCTTATCCACCCGGTCGATCCGGTTTACCCGGACAGCAATCCCCCGAGGATGAAGGGCGGACTCGGTGTGAGGACGGATCAGTACTTGGGTTTCCAGGACACGGCCGTGCTGCCCATGGTGGCCGGATCCGATTTCAGTCCGCTGTCGGCTGACTGAGCCGAATTTCTTTCCTACCGGCGCGCCAACGAAAGTGGGCGCGCCGTTTCCTTTAATGGCCCTGGTTCGACGTTCTCCCTGCAAAGTCAACTTCGTGCTCAATGTGCTCGGCCGACGACCTGACGGTTTTCACGAGCTCGAAACACTTTTCTTCCCAGTCCCGCTCTTCGACCAACTGCACTTCGAGCCCGCGTTGGCGGGTCTGACGCTTACCTGCTCCCGGCCGGAATTGCCGGTGGACGCGACGAACCTAGTTCATCAAGCGGCCACAAAATGGTTCGCTGCGGTAAGACGCCCTCCCGGAGTTCGAATCCATCTGGAGAAGCGACTGCCCCTGGCCGCTGGTTTGGGCGCGGGCAGCGCGAACGCGGCCATCACCCTCTCAGCTCTGAACGAATTGTTCGGCGCGCCCTTGTCTCTGGAAGAGCTGCACACGCTGGCGGCAAGTCTGGGATCGGACGTAAACTTCTTCCTACAGCCGAACCCGGCACTCGCGTTTGGTCGGGGCGAGCGAATCGAACCGCTCCCGAAGTTTGAGACACTCACGGGCCGGGCATTGTTGCTGTTCCATCCAGGCTTTGGCGTGCCGACGCCTTGGGCTTTCCGGGAGCTGGCAGATTTCCCTCGCCAGCGAGACGGAAAACCCGGACGAGCCCGAGACGCGGCGCGTGCCTTGCTAGCCGGTGAATTGGCAGCAGCCACCCCTCTTTGGTATAACGCACTCGAAGGTCCAGTGCTCCGGAAGTATCCAATCCTCGCCCTGTATCAGGAATTCCTCCGCGCCGCGGGCGCTATCGGTACACTGATGTGTGGCAGCGGTTCCACCACCTTCGCGCTCTTTGATTGCGAGGGCACCGCTCGGGAAGTTGTGCCGCGATTCCGGACCGAGTTCGGTGAGGCCGGCTGGCTCGAAGTCGCGACGCTTTGATCCGAGCCTCTTTGACGGCTTGCACATTCTTCGCCCTTCTCACGATGCTTCGGCTCATGTCTGCGCCCGCGGAATTCTCCCAGGTCACTGTCCTCACTAAAGCGAACGTCTATTTCGAAGGGCGAGTGGTCAGCCACACCATTCGCTTGGAGAATGGAGCCAAGAAGACCTTAGGGATCATTTTTCCGGGAAAGTTCCACTTCAATACCGATCTCGCCGAGCGAATGGAAATCGTCGCCGGCTCCTGTCGGGTCAAACTGGACGGAGCCACCGGCGACGCTGTGTATGAATCCGGACAAAAGTTTGAAGTGCCGGCAAAGTCTGGATTCGACATCCAGGTGAGCGGTGGCCTTTGCGAGTACGTGTGCTCATTCCTGGGCTGAGGACTTCGATGGACGCGCGTTCTCACGTCGGTTCCATGGGGAATCGCCGGCTCCCCCACCGGATCTCTACGCTGCTGTACTGTTTCAACCCCGCCGACGAAGTGCTGCTGTTGCGGCGGGTGAAGGATCCCAATCGAGGACTGTGGTCCCCGCCCGGAGGAAAACTGAAAACGGACCTCGGCGAATCACCTTACGCGTGCGCACAGCGGGAGGCCGGCGAAGAATTAGGATTGGCGCTGGTGGCGTCCGACCTGAGGTTGACCGGGATCGTGAGCGAACATGGCTATCAGAGTGCGGCCCACTGGCTCATGTTTTTGTTTGAAGTGCGGCCTCACCTGAACCGCGTTCCGCCGCCGCATCGCGAAGGTGACTTCGCCTTCTTTGGCCGAGATCAACTCGCCACCGTGCCGCTTCCGCGGACCGACTTGGAACAGATTTGGCCGCTGTTCTGGCGCCATCGAGGGGGATTTTTCGCGGCCCACTGTCAGGTCGAGGGCGACGGGCGCAATGTTTGGGAACTTGAAGAATCGCGGCCGCCTCCACTCGAGCAGTGACACTCCGGTCACTCCAAGTTTTTCGTCTCCGTGTTCATTTGCTTCCACAATGAATCCGTTCGAAGCCACTGAGTTCGATCTCCATTTCATGGCGGAGGCATTGCGGCAGGCCGCGAAGGCTTACGACCACGGAGAAGTGCCCATCGGCGCAGTGGTGGTGCGCGAAGGACGAATCATTGCCCGGGCGTACAATCAGGTGGAATTGTTGAAGGACGCAACGGCGCACGCCGAGATGCTTGCGCTAACGATGGCAGAATCCGCAGTCGGCGACTGGCGGCTCACTGACGCCACGATGTACGTCACCAAAGAGCCCTGTCCGATGTGCGCGGGCGCGCTGGTGCATTGCCGATTGAAGCGCGTGGTGTTTGGCGCCGCCGACGCCAAAGGCGGCGCGGCGGGAAGCGCGATGAACGTGCTACAATTCCCCAGCTTGAATCATCTTTGCGAGATCACCGGCGGAGTGCGCGGCGACGAATGTTCTCGATTGTTGAAAACCTTTTTTGCGGAACGTCGGTCGTCGAGCGCGCCAACTGGAACGCTACCGACCCAATGACCATTGGAGTGCCCGGAACCCGCGCCGCAACGGGTGGCGCTTACCTCCGTTCAGAAATCGGGTACCGCACCTTCACTCCTGAATCGTGACCGGGCGCTGGTCCTGGCGACGCACCAGGTCAGCGGCCTGAGCTTCGTCAAACCGGCCCGCCTCGTTTACTAGAATGGCCGGGTTGGGACGTAGTTCGGTCGCGTCTCGATTCCATCGCTTCAGCGCGCGATCACGAGCGGCCTCGCGGTCGGAGTTCGAGGCCAGGAAATCAAAAGGAAAATCCGCAAAATCCGGCAAGGTCCGCAAGGAACGCGCGGCAACGTACCGCACCGGTCCATAGCCATCGGCCAACAATTGAGCGACTGCCGGCGCCAGCCAATTGGTACCCGAAATTCGCTGGGCGGGTGGCCAACCAAAATGCCACGCCGCGATCACGCGCTGCGCGGCGTGCCCTTTGAGCAACCACAGCACCGACGCAGCCGTGTTCGTCTGCTCTGGGGTCAGGGCTGTTTCCGCGTGTCCATACCACCGCGTCAGATGCTGCTGAGTCCACGCCAGCGTGCGATCGAGGTGACACAAATTGCAGGCATTGGGGGTGCCAAATCGAGCGCTGGTCTCAGCTCGGGGAGAACTGATTTGATGCGATCGAATGCCCTTGAACAGCGCGTAGGTCGTGTGGGGCATGTGACAATTCAAACAGTCGCTGCCGCTCGAGTCGGCGGCATGAAACGTGTGTCGGGTTACATCAGTCGTGAAGCGGCTTTCTTGATGGCATTGAGTGCACGCGGCCCTCGAAGCACCCCGGGCGGAAAGTTGCCCGTTGGGATCGCTGTCGTGCATCGAATGGCAGGATAAACACGACATCTTGCCGCGCGTGTAGCAGGCCGAAGCCAGCAGTCCGGTATATTCTCGCCCCCCGGCGAGCACCGTTCCATCGTCCCACCAACGCTCAGCGTAAAAGGCGCGGTTTCGTTCCAATTCGACGGATCGATTGGTGGCACTGCCGAAATTGGGATGTTGAATGTATTGCCGGGTCCGAAACAGATCCTCGCCGGGTCGAAACAGCGGCCCATTGCGTGCCGACTCCATCGCAAATTCCTCACGCATCACATAGACGCCGTGGCACTGGCCGCACACCTGAGTGGACCGCTCGTGGTCGAGGCGTCCCGGATTAATGATCGTCGGGTCCGCGGTTCGGGGTTGATTCTTGGTCAAATTGGGAACCAACCGGTGTTTCTCCACATGTGCCGCGCCGGGTCCGTGACACGCTTCACACGCAATCCCCAGCTCACCCACCTCCGAACGCAACTGTCCCTTGTCGTCGAGCCCGGGATTTCCGCCCGTACTGTGGCAACGGATACAGTGATGGTTCCATTGCGTCACCAATCGTTCCGTGTCATTGGGCCCCCGCATGAACGCCTGATCGCGAGGAATCCACCGCTTATCCTCGCGCAGGAATACCAGCGGCAGCGTTTGCAGTAGCCCTGGATAACGGGGACTCGTGACCCAATAGGTTTGGTAATGGTGCGAGCCCGTGGTCATCACCACCGGGCGTTTGACTCGCGGAATCTCCTCGAGCGGCAGCTTCTTCCCCCCTTGGACGACGTACATCAAGACGTCGGGATCGGGCATTTCAGCCCAGTATCCGCCGGCCTCTTGGAAAACTCGATAACCCAGACCGCCGCAATTGATCGTTGATCCATCGAAATGGCCCAGGACTGCTGCCGGCACCGCCGGTTGCGTCATGGTCCGATGGTACGACCGATGCCAACTGGCGTGTTCGTCCAAATGGCACTCGCGGCAGCGTTCCGATCCCACGTATCCGGCGTCAGGACGGCTCCCCGGCAACTGTTGTTTCAACCACTCAAGATAACGTTCCAAGGGCGCCGGGGAGTTCGTGGATGCGCCAACACAGCGGTTGGGGCCACACGTCACGAGCAACAAAAAGGCCACGGCCCAAGCAATCAACCGTCCTGATTGCCCTACGGATTCAAGTCGGCGAGGCATGTGACTCAGATGGCGAACTTCCATAACCCTGCGCGTGGAGATGTTCTCGTCCACGAGAATCTAGCACTGTGGTAACTTTTAGGGCTGAACTTCTTTCCATTGGTTCATAAAAGACATCGCACGGCCGAGCAACCGTCTGCAAGCGCAGTTCAGAAATGTCACACCGCAGACACCCGGTTTCTCCCGTCGCCGTTGACGTCTTCGCGGTTCTATCGCGCGTTCGCCGCTCCGTCGCGATGCGGTGGGGCACTCACTCGCGCACGATGAATCCGTACTTTTCAAACACACGGCCCGCTTCCGCCGAATCGAGGTATTTCAGGAAACGCTTCGCCCCTTCGGGTTCCCGCGCTCCTTGCAGCGCAGCCATCGGGTAGGCGATCGACGGACCTTCCTTCGGTGGAATCTCATACGCGATCCTCACCTTCTTTGAGATCGCGGCGTCGGTTTTGTAAACAATCCCAGCTTCGGCATTCCCCCCTTCCACGGTGGCCAGCGTGGCTCGGACATTCTCCGTAGGCACGACCTTGGCTTCAACCGCGGGCCAGAGGTTCTGTTTCTGCAGGTACTCCTTAGCGTAGATACCAGCGGGAACCGTTCTCGGTTCGGCCAGCGCCAGTCGTTTCACCTTGTCGGAAGCGAGGTCTTGGGGAGTCCGAATCGTTGCGCCCTCCTCGCGGGCGACCACGATCACGAGTGCGTTCGAGAGACGACTCTTCCGCGTTCCCTTCGTCACCAGCCCTTTCTTTTCCAAGGCGTCCATCTTGGCTTCATCAGCCGAGAAGAAGACGTCGGCGGGGGCGCCTTCTTCGATTTGCCGGGCCAACAAACTCGAGGCACCAAAGTTGCAGATCAGCTTGTCCCCGGTCTGCTTTTCGTAGGCGGCTGCGATTTCCTTTAGGCTCTCGTTCAAGCTCGCCGCCGCGAAGACGCTGATGCTCGCGGCGTTGAGCTTGGCACTCGCAACGACAATCAACAAAAGGCATCGGGCGAGGCTTTTCGTCGCGACCATGCGATATCTTCAAGAGGATATATCCGTGATGACAATTCAAATCACGCACCCGAAATTCATTGCTGGTCTTCGGCGCGAACGAATCGGCAGGCAGGATTTCGTTTGCGCCGGTGCGGCCGGCGGCGATTCACCCGGCTCCGGCGCAGTTCACTCGCGCAAAAGCGGTTTGAGTTGCGTCCATCGTGGCTTCGCAGCCTCCAGGCAATCGTTCTCCAACTGGTGGTAAAGCTGGAGTGCTTGGCGCCCCGTTTCAGTCAATGTGGCTCCACCATGTTCCCGGCCGCCTCGGACGCTTGCCACCACCGGTTTTTTGAAACAGCCATTCATGGTCTTGATAAGCTTCCACGCCCGCATGTACGACATGCCCATACGTTCGGCGGCGTCGCGAATCGACCCGGTTTCCCCGACCAACCCCAGCAAGTCGACTTTGCCGGGCCCCAAGGCAATATCCTCTCCGCAAAGAACCCGCATGCGAGGGCGTAGCCGTGGCTCACGGGAGTCCTTGATTTTCATGCTGTCCAAGCATGAACCTTCGCGGGCCAATGGAGAAGCAAACCCTTGTCTCACGCCGAACGATGTTGCGGGAGAGCGCGCTAGCAAGCGTGGCAATGGCCGGAGGCTGGTCGATGGGAATGCGCCTGAACGCGCAAAACATTACCTCGGCGTTACCTCGAGCGTCGGCCGCACTCGTGAGCGAGTATATGAAAGACTTCTCGGTCCCGGGCTTCCAACTCGCCTATCTGCGCGGCGCGCGCGTGTTGTACACCGGCTACTTCGGGGAAGCGAATCGAGCCGAAGATCAGCCCGTCAAACCAGACAGCTTGTTCCGCATCGCCAGCGACTCCAAAGCCTTCACGTCCGCCGCGATCTTTCTTCTCGTCGAAGCCGGAAAGCTGCAACTCCAGGACCGCGTATTCGCACCGGATGGCGTGCTGCGGCAATTCTCGGGCTTGGGGCCTCATCGCGAATGGATCCACGCCATCACCGTCCACGAACTTCTGACCCACACTTGCGGTGGCTGGAGCAATGAACGCAACGACCCAATGTTCGAACGGCCGGGGCTGAATCACGAACAACTGATCGCTTGGACGCTCAAGACGCATCCCCTGCAGAATCCGCCGGGAGAGAAGTACGCTTATTCAAACTTTGGATACTGCGTTTTAGGAAGAGTCATTGAACAGGTGAGTGGTGAGCGTTATCCGCAGTTTGTGCGTCAGCAGGTGATGCAGCGTGCCGGCATTCACGATATGAGGATTGCCACGCGTCAACCGGCACCGAACGAGGTGCATTATTATGGGCAGAGCGGCGAAAATCCGTACGGCTTCAATATTTCTCGCATGGACTCCCACGGGGGCTGGATCTCGACGGCCACGGATATGGCGAGG
>DLVS01000465.1 GCA_003445095.1 Verrucomicrobiales bacterium | reverse complement strand
AACGGATTTTGGCGACACACGCAGGCGAGCTCGCCGCGGTCATTGTCGAACCCGTCCATCGGTGTCTTGCGCCGGTTCCCGGCTTTTTGGCCGGCCTAAGGGCGGTAACCCAGCGTTTGGGGATAGTGTTGATCTTCGATGAAGTCGTCACCGGCTTCCGGCTCGCGTTGGGGGGCGCGCAAGAATACTTCGGCGTCGTTCCCGATCTCGCGGCCTTCGGCAAAGCGCTCGGCGGCGGCTTCCCGCTCGGCGCCTACGCCGGTCGAGCCGACCTGATGGAAGTGGTCAATGAACATCGCTTGCCCGGTCCGCATTACGCGTGGTCGGCCTCAACCGCGGGCGGCAACCCGATTTCCTGTGCCGCTGGCCTGGCGGTCTTGGATTTGTTGGCCGAGAACGGGCGATACGAATTCTTGCACGCCTCCGGACGCCGTTTTCGGGAGCAACTGGCGGCCAGCCTGCTGACCGCCGGAGTCGCGGGTCAAGTGCTCGGAGACGGTCCACTCGCCCAGGTAGCTTTTTCACCCGTGCCGGTGATCGACCAACGCAGTTGGCTTGCCAGTGATCGAGCTCGTGGGCGTGCCGTGATGCTCGAATTGCTGCGCCGTGGCGTCTTCCTAAACCCGATGGGCACCAAACTCTATTTGTCGCTGGCGCACACCGACGCCGTCCTGGAGGACTTTGCCGCCCGATTTGTCTGGGCGCTCCGGACCACTTCACCCGGGTCCTGACGGAGGAGGCCGCGGAATATCCAGCCTGCGTTAGGATTTCTCGGCCTGTGTCCCTCCGAAATACCGTTTGACCGTGATTTCAGGGCGTCGCTACGTTACCGCGCTCCAGCAGTCGCGTGGCTGCGGGGCATTTCCATTATGTTCGGTACCATTCGTAAGCACCAACGCTGGCTGTGGATATTCATCATCGCCGCGGTCATCGTCAGCTTCGTCATCTATTTCAGCCCGAATCAAAACCATGCCGGGCAGTCGGGCGATTCCGTGATTGGAGTCATGGATGGATTTCCCGTCACCCAGCATCAACTGAGCGACATCCATCGGCAGGCTGAACTCAGCGGCTTTCTCCGTTACGGAGAGAACTATCGGTCTCCCCGGGCGGAGCAAATGGGCTTCAACCTGAAGCAGGAAACCATGCAGCGCCTCTTCTTGAGCCTCCGCCTGAAGGAGTATGGCATCCAGGTCAGCGATCCGGCGGTGGTGGCGTGGATCAAGGAATACTTGAAGGATCCCAAGACGGGCACGGTGAATTTTGGCGCCTTCGTCCAAAATGCGCTGCATCCCGCGGGATTCACCACCAACCAATTTCTCGATTTCGTTCGGCACGAAGTCGGCGTTCAGGAGTTGGAACGTGTGATCGGCGTCGCCGGCCAGTTGGTGCCGCCTCAAGAGGCGGAGGCCGAGTTTCGAGAACAGAACGAAACACTGACGGTATCCCTCGTGTCATTCGTCGGTTCCAATTATCTGGCCGGGGTCAAGATTGATGATCTGAAGCTCGGAGAGTTCTTCACCAATCGATTGGCAGCCTATCGGATCCCCGAACGAATCACCCTGACCTACGTCCGGTTCGGAACCACTAATTTTACTGCGGCGGTGGAATCTGAGCTCGCCGCCCGGCCCAATCTCGGGGCGGAAATCGAGCAAATGTACCAACAACGTGGCCCCGAAGCGTTCCGGGATCCAGCGGGGACTCTGCTGAGCAAGGAAGCCGCGCTCGCTCAGATTCGGGAGGCGCTGGTGCGGCAACGCGCGTTGCAAATGGCGGCTCAGAAAGCCAACGAATTTGCCAATGAACTGTATCAAATGGAACCCCTGGCCGCGGGCAACCTCGCCACGTTGGCACAAAGGCAGGGGCTGACCGTTGAAACCACCCCGCCGTTTGCGGAAACAGATCGACCTCTTGGCTTGGACGACCTTAATCCCAGCGCGTTGTCACAAGGACTTAGCCAGATAACTACGGAACAGCCGTTCCTTACCCCGATGGCGGGATCCCGCGGAGTGGTCGTGGCGGCGGTGACCGATCGGATCCCGAGCATTGTCCCGCCGTTCGATACGATGCGAGCCAAGGTCACGAGCGATTACACCGCCTCGCAATCGACCGAGGCCGCACGCGCCGCCGGGCGGGCGTTTCAGGCCGCAGCAACCAATGCCCTGAGTCAGGGGAAAACGTTCGCGGACGCTGCCGCCGCCGCGGCCGTCACCGCGATGGACTATAGTTTTTCGCAGAGTTCGCCCACGATCGCCGGATTGGAAGGACGGTTGAGTCCGGCACAACTCAAGAACGCGGTCCAGCGTCTGACTCCTGGCTCGGTCAGCGAGTTCGTTCCCACCATTGATGGTGGATTTGTGGTCACCATCCGCGAACGCAAACCCGTGGCTGAAGAGACGGTCAAGGCAGCACTCAATTCCTTCCTCGCCGAACTCCGCCAGCGGCGGGAACGAGAAGCCTTCAATACCTGGTTTGTGACCGAGTACAATAAGTCCGGAGCAAACGAGATCGCCAAACGGCTTGGCCTGTGACATGAGGCCGGAAGGGCCGGTTATCAAATTGTCTTCGCCGGCCACTCAGGAATTTTGGCCGGTCCCGGTGCTGTTCGAAGACACCCACTTACTCGTCCTCGACAAGCCCGCTCGACTCCTCACTTCACCCGATCGGTATGATCCGGCGCGACCCAACTTGATGCGCCTGCTGCATGAGGGCATCGCCACCAGCAAACCCTGGGCAGCCGACCGCGGGCTGACGTACTTGTCCAACGCTCATCGGCTGGACTTCGAAACGACCGGAGTCTTGCTGCTGGCCAAACAGCGGCCGGCCCTCGTGACGTTGGCCAACCAGTTTGGCTCGGAAGTTCCGCGGAAAGTTTACGTCGCTTTGGTTCAGGGAAATCCATCACAAGATCAATTCACGGTGGATCAACCCCTGGCACCCGACCGCTTCAAACCAGGCGTGATCCGCATCAGCCGTTCCGGGAAAAAATCCGTTACGGACTTTACCGTACGCGAACGGTTTCGTGGCGCCGCGTTAGTTGAGGCGCGGCCTCGCACGGGGAGAACGCACCAAATTCGTGTTCATCTGGCAGAAGCGGGTCATCCCGTTTTGGCGGATCGGGTCTATGGCGGGGGGCAATTGCGTCTGTCTTCACTTAAACGGAACTATCGATTGAACCGCGATGATTTTGAACGCCCATTGATCAGCACGCTGGCGCTACACGCGTGGCAACTTGAGTTACCTCATCCGGAAACCGGCGAGCAAATCCGTTTTGAGGCTCCGTGGCCGAAGGATTTCACTGTGGCCCTGAAATACCTGCGCCGCTACGCCGCTTAACCGCAATAACCGAAACCGCCTGAGCCGAGGGTGATGATGTTTGACGCTTGGTCTGCTGCCACAGTAGCTTCTTGCTAGTCGTGCAACGCCTCCTGCGCATCACTGCAGCCTTGGTGCTGAGCCTAACGCTCGGTCTCCATTGGGCCGTGTTGCAGTCGGTGGCGTGGACGACCATGGTCATTGAGCGAACGCAGTCCTCGTCATTCCTGACCGCACTGCAAACGACCTTCGACGGGCAGCATCCGTGCAAATTGTGTAAGTTTGTTAAGGCCGGCAAGACCGCGGAGCAGGCGCCGGAGGCGCACGTGAAGCCGCCTAAATTCGAAGTCTTCTCGACGCCTCTCGCAGAATTGAAGGTCCAGCCGCAATTGTGTGAACCGCTCGAAGTGACCTCCCCTGCCCCGCTGGCGGCAAGACTAACAACGCCGCTCTTGCCTCCGCCCCGCGTGGCTTAAACGCCGGTCCGCCGGAGCTTACCCTTGTTACCGTGCTGTTGGGATTGATTCCTCGGCACCATTAGCTCAAGGGGTCTTGAAGAATCTCCTCCGCGGATCTCCTCGAACTCGGGATTCGAAGGCGTCCCAGTTCGTCGCAGTGCGTCTTCCTCGCTTCCGTCGGGCGACGATTTCATTCGTCCCCGGGATTCCCAGTGGTCCGAGCGGGATCTCGAAATTAGAGGACCAGTTCTAGCAGCTAGTTCCGCGTGTTTTCGCCAATCCAGAGGGGCCCGTTGAAGGACTCGGCCAATTCCGGCTCGGGTTTCTCGCAGCGCCAACACGCATTGCGGAGGGAGTGGGCCCACGGAGTATTCTACAGCGGCAGAGGGCTGCCGCACTCTACAACGCGTTCGGGGCCGCCCTGCCACGACCGAAAAGCTTCCCCTACAACAACTCGTCCCCACGCGTTCACGCTCATCGAACTGCTCGTAGTCATCGCGATCATCGCCATCCTCGCGAGCCTCCTGCTGCCGGCGTTGGCAGGTGCCCAAGCTCGGGCTAAGGCGACGGCGTGCCTGTCAAACCTCCGGCAACTCGGTGTCGGCTGTGCCATGTATGCCGGGGACAATGCTGACGCTCTGCCGCAATCGGCTCACCAAGGCGCGTCGTGGATGGGCCGGCTCGCGACCTACGGATTGACCAATGTCTATCGCTGTTCCCTCGACACCAACCGCATCCGCTTGAACAGCTATGACATCAACGATTTTCTTACGCCGCATCCGTACGGGGCCAAGGAGCTCGACTTTTCAAGGTTCTCGGCGATCCCCGCGCCCGCCGAAACTCTGCACCTCGCGGAAGCTCGCGGCGACTTCGATGGCTCGGACCATTTTCACTTTGCCGACTCCGCCGGCGGCGGCTTTACCACGAACGCCTTTCCCCGGCAGGTCGCCGTCCTGCGCCATCGCGGCCATGCCAATTACTTGTTCGCGGACGCCCATGTTGAAGGACTCAGCTGGCCCCGCGTTCGTACCCTTCTCGGTCCGCCCGTGACGCGCTTTGTGCGTCCGGACGGCCAGAGTGAAAACCCATGATCCCAGATCCCAACAGCAACACATGAAAAAGTTCCAACTCATCCTCCTCGGACTCGGCCTGATTTGCTGGGCCAATCCGATGCGGGCACAACACGGGCACCTCAACGCAGGGGCGCTCGGCACCAATCAGGGCGACGCTCTGATGTTCGTCAACGGCGCGGATTTCGCGGCGAGCTCCGGCTACGTGAAGGTCCTCAACCCCGCGCTCACCGGCCCATACGCTGGATATTTCGAAGGCGGCATCACCCCCACGGCGGTGCATTCCTTGTCGGGAACGGACGGAAATGGCATCCCCTACGTGGCCAATCCCAACGGCGCAGCGCTTGGTTCGTTCCTCGAAATGGCCATCGTCTCGGTTGAAGGTCCAGCCGGCGGCGGATTCCAGTTCTGGGAAGACGAAGCCGAGGTTCCGACCTTGAGTTACTCCGTCGGATACAGCACCACCGCCCCCACCGATTTGATCGTCCTGAGCGACGCTTCGTCGGGGGCCGGAACTCCCGGAGGCGATCCCTACGGACACCTTCATGGTCGGCGGTTTTCGACCAGTACCGAAGGCTCATACACAGTTGGGTTTCAACTGTTCGATACCTCGGCGAATGGCGTTGGCGGCGGACCTCTGCAAAGTCCGAGCGACATCCTGTACATCCGCTTCGATGCCGTGCCGGAACCTGGCACCGTGGCCTTGGGGGCGATGGGAGCCACCGCCGTGGCTTGGTTGATTCGACGACGGCAAATCTAAGCACTGTGGAAAGTTGAGGGTGTGGGGACACAAGCGATTCGGAAACTCGGGATGGAGCGGCAGCAACTCCTTCCATCTCGAGCCTGGAACGAACCTCTTGGCCCCACACCCAACTCTAGACCGACTTGATCATGAACCGAAGCCCAAACCGAAGCCGTGAATCTATTGGGCCCGAAACGTCCTTCGCGACAAAAGAGGGCCAACGAAATCCCGGCGTGACGCCGGCAGCCACACACCTGAGGCGCGCGCTCCTCATTGCTATTTCGGAGTTCGAGTTAAAGCCGCCGCGTCATCTGAGGTCTTCGTGTGCGCTCACACTTTTGGCCGCTGGTCTTCTCCTTGCGTTAGCGAGTCCGCTGACTGCGGTTCGCGCTCACGAACATCTCGCCGCCGGGGCGACGCTGCCGGAGGCCGGGGCAGCGCTCCTGTTTGTCAACGCCGGGAACTTCGCCGCGGAATCGGGTTATGTTTTCCCTCTGGAGCTTTCGGGGTCCGGACCCTACGCGGGCGTTCATCACGCGGAGCTCAGCTTCGTCTGTCAGCCCGGAACACTCGACTACGGAGGCCCGGCGCCGTTCCACCCGGCGTTGGGCGCGCACATCGAGGCGGTCGTCGAGAGTGTCTCCGGCCCCGTCGGCGGCGCCTTCGGATTCTGGGAATCGCCAGGCGACGAACAAGTCGCCACCGAACTAACGTTCAGCGTCCCGGTCGGCACGACCAACGGGACTCACCGCTTTCCGGTCAGCGAGAACGACGGTTCGCCGGGTGCCGATCCGTACGGGCACGTTCACGGTCGGGTCTATAGCGCGACGATGCCCGGGCTTTACGCGGTGGGCTTTCGTTTTGTTGATACGTCGACCAACGGTCCTAATGGCGGACCACTGCACGTTTCCTCGGAGCGGTTCTTCATTTACTTCCAGGCAGGAATCACGCTGGCAATCACCAATGCCATCGACGGAGCTCAGCTCACCTTCGCCACCGCCAACGATCATCAATACGTGCTCGAAAGTTTGCCCGAGTTGGTAGCCGTCGGGACCTGGACTCCCGTCGGTGAACCATTCGCCGGCGATAATCGGTTGCGCCAGGTGACCGTGGACGCCGTGATCGCTTCGCAATACTTCCGGCTCCGTCGCGAACCGTAATGAACTACGCCGCTTCATGAATCGGCCCTGGGGCGGTCGCGCGCTCCTTTTGCTCTTCTTCAGCGGCGCCGCAGGTCTCGCGCACCAAGTCGTCTGGACCCGGCGGTTGGTGGATGTTTTAGGCGCCAGCGCCGACACGTTCTCCAAAGTCGTCGGTGCATTCTGTGTGGGACTAGCCTTGGGTGGCGCGTGGTCGGCCTTGAAACCAGCGCCGCCGAAAACCGCTTGGCGTCGCGTTGCCCTCGCTGAATTTTGCGTGGCCGCGCTCGGTTTGCTGGCGCTCTTCTCCATCCCTATCGCGGACCACCTGCGCCCGATCCTCGGCGATCCAGCGCTGGTCAAGTGGTCGCTCCCTGCTCTCTTAGTCACGCCTCCCGCGATCGCCATGGGGTTGGTTTTGCCAGCTGTATTGGCGGCGACTCCCGGCCGGCGAACTTCGGTGTGGGCTTATGCCGTCAATACCTTGGGCGGCGTCGTCGGAATCGCGGTCATCGTCTTCTGGGGGTTGCCCGCTGGGGGACTCACTCAGTCCGGATTGCTCACCTGCGCCGTCAGCTTCGCACTAGCGACCGCGGCCTTGCTCATTTACCGGTTCGAAGATGCGCCCGCGCGCACCGAGCGTTCCGAAATAACGGACGTTCCCGTCGAACTTTCTCGAACCTCGACGAATGTGTTAGCTTTCACCTCGGGGTTCTTGGTGCTCGGGCTCGAAGTCGTCGCTCAGCAGCAATTCGCGCAAGTCACCATCAATTCTCACTTCTCCAGCAGCACAGTCTTGGCCGTCGTCCTGATTGCTCTGGGCGGGGCGTCCCTTCTCGTTGCCGCGCAGCGTCAACCTCCTTCGCTTCGACTGGGATTGGCCCTGGCGGCCGCGGCGTGGCTGCTTCAGCCCTCGACCTTCCTCTGGCTCCGGCCCGACCTGCAGATCATCCCCTACGAGCTCGCACCCACGGCGTACTTCACGGATGTCGTCCTGCTCGCCGCCGGGACTCTTTTGCCGGGATTCTTCGCGACCGGTTTGCTCTTTCCAACGTTGTTGAGCGGCGCGGGGAGTGCCAAGGACGTCGCGCGTCTGCTTGCCCTCAATGGGCTCGGGGGTTGGTTGGGCTCGGAACTCACCCAAGGCATCGTTCTCCCGCAGCTCGGGCTGTGGCGTACGGTGTTAGCAGCGTCAGCAGTTTACACGGTGCTCCTGGGCTCCCAATCGCTGGGGCGCGGTCGCCGGTCGCCACCACGAGGGTCCCCAGCGTGGCAAACTTTTGGCGTGGCCATAATGGTGGTCGTTTCGGGGCTTGCCTGGATTCGCGCCAGCCACTCCCCGCAGGTCAGCCCCGCTCCCGGCGAACGAGTAATCGACCTTGCCGTCGGACGCGAAGGTGTCGTCGCCACCGTCTCCAGCGCCACTAACGATTGGCGGATCATTTTCAACAATACCTACACGCTCGGCGGCTCCCGAGCCCAAATGAATCAGGAACGCCAGGCGCATTTGCCCCTACTCCTCCACGGTCATCCGAGGGCGGTTGCCCTCTTGGGCGTCGCCACGGGCAGCACTCTCGCGGGAGCCACGTTGTCTCCAGCCGTTGAACATATCGACGCCTTCGAGCTAAGTCCCTGGGCCGCTCGCTTTGCGGAAAAGCATTTCGCGCCGTTCAATCGGAACGTGTTCCGAGATCCACGAGTGACGGTAACGTTGGAGGACGCACGCTGGAGCATCGCTCAAAAGCCCGCGCAGTACGACGTCGTGATCGGCGATCTGTTCCTGCCGTGGCGAACCGGTGAAGGCCGATTGTACTCGCAGGAACATTTCGCGGCCGTTCGTCGGGCGCTGAGATCGGACGGTTTGTTTTGCCAGTGGTTGCCGTTGTTTCAACTCACGCGTCCGCAGTTTGCAACCATCGCGCGCACCTTCGATTCGGTGTTCACCAACACGTTTCTGTTGCGCGGGGACTTTTACCCAGACCTACCGATCATCGGCTTGTGCGCCTTTGCGGATGGACGCCCCCTGTCCGCCCTCGACTGGTCAGAAATCTCGCAAGGCGCCGAGCGACTGCGTTCGACTCCGGTCACGGATCCGCTGGTTCGACACGCCGAGGGAGTGGCCATGTGTGTGATCGGTCCGTTGCCGCCCCTATCGCCGGGTCCACTGAACACCTTGGGCAATTCGAGGCTCGAATGGGATGCGGGGCGAAACATCGTGGGCCTACGCCAACCTTGGTTCATTGGCGTGCCCGCGGCCGAGTATTTACGAGACATCTTCCGAGCGAATTCCAATTCCCTTCCCGGTCACCTGCGCCACGCCCAAGACTCCGGCTTGTTTTTCCAAACGTTGGAGATCGCTGCCAAAGTCAACGCGCCTGTTCTGGCGAATCTTCGCACCCAAATCTCCGAGCGCTTGCCGCCTTCGCTAGTCAATGACGGGTCCGCCGACTGGGCACAATGGCCGGGCCGGGTAAAGCCGTTCGCCGCTCATTCGAACGCGACCGAACACCGAAGATGACTGCGGAGGTAAAACGGGTGTGACTGGGAGCGCGTGCGTCCCGCCCAAAATATCGTTCGACCCTCTTTCTCCCCAGGGAGACTCAGGAATGGTGGGTGACGAGGATTCGGGCGGGACGCCCGAATCAGCAC
>DLVS01000483.1 GCA_003445095.1 Verrucomicrobiales bacterium | reverse complement strand
CCTGCACGGACGCGACACGGGTGCGTTGTGGGCGCTGCTCGAAAGCCAGCCGGACAAACTCGCCGCCAGCGCGTGGGCAACCTCGCTGGATTGCGTGGGTTCGTCCCGCGGCGTGGCCAAGCAGCACGGACGCGACACTGCTTCGTTGTGGGCGCTGCTCGAAAGCCAGCCGGACAAACTCGCCGCCAGCGCGTGGGCAACTTCGCTGGATTGCGTGGGTTCGTTCCTCGACGTGGCCAAGCAGCACGGACGCGACACCGCTCCGTTGTGGGCGCTGCTCGAGAGCCAGCCGGACAAGCTCGCCGCCAGCGCGTGGGCGACGACGTTGGGTGATTTGGGTTCATTCCTCGACGTGGCGCGTCAACATGGGCGCGACACCGCTCCGTTGTGGGCGCTGCTCGAGAGCCAGCCGGACAAGCTCGCCGCCAGCGCGTGGGCGACGACGTTGGGTGATTTGGGTTCATTCCTCGACGTGGCGCGTCAACACGGGCGCGACACCGCTCCGTTGTGGAAGATTCTGGCAAGCGAGCCAGACCGCTTGTCCCAAAAGGGACGGTCCGCGACTAAGGATGCACTGGTTGGTTTCGCTCATTATGCTCCGATTTCTGTGTTCGAAATCGCTCTTCGTGAAATCAGGCCGGGACATTGGAATTCGACGCCGGATTCAAAGGGGCTTACCGGTGCGACATGGTTGGCATCGAAATGTGCCGACGCGAAGCGTGGTGACCTTTCTGCTGATCTGAAGGCTTTACTGCTCCGGCGAGCGAATTGGCGCGATTTTCCACCACAAAGTGGAGGTTATGGACAGCTTTGTTGGTTCATTGCCAATCTCCCTTCCGCAGCGACCGAACTTGTCGAGCCTTTGCTCAAAGCTGTTCGCGCGAATAGATGGCTTCAGATTGCCTACGCGGCCACCAGTTGCGGCCAGTTGGCTTCCGGGTTGCGGCAATTGGCGCTTCACCAATCCGTGCAACGTTGCCGGCAGTTTCACCACAAAGGCTTAGGCGGTCGCTTGATCAAAGAATTGGCCCGATTCGAGACGGCGGCGCCGAACGAGCAGTCGGCATTCATGCAATTTCTTGGGTGCGCTGGGCTTTGCGGCTGGGCCGTCAGCCAGCGAAGTCTCGCCAGCATCACGTTCGCCACTGTGTCCGAACTTCCGTTGGGCATCCTCCCTCACCGACCGGAAGCGACAAAAATCGAAGACTATCAATTACAGCTTTGGCTTGGCCTGCGCGCCTTTGTTTCTATTACGCGGGAGAGACTTCCCCTGCCGCGCGAAACAATTGAGCAAACGCTGAAGCTCTGGCGTGCAAATCTTGGAGAGACCGCTTTGACGCCAGCAACTGCCGCACATCGCGTTAACCAGAGCATGGTCGCGTGGTTGGAAACTTGTTCTCGTGCGACTCCGCCTGCTCTTGTGCCATCGCCAGAGCCGCTGTGGACTCTGGCAGGTTTCCCTGTGCAGCTCGACCGGCCCAACTGGTTACCGCGAAACGATTCGCCCCCAAGATCATGACCGTCTCCAATCCAACCCACTTATTCATCAGCTACGCGACTGAGGACGCCGCGTTGGCGGGTTGGCTCGCGCGGAAGTTGGCAGCGCGTGGTCATCCGGTCTGGTTCGACCAAATGAAGTTGCTGGGCGGCGAGCAGTGGCCGCAAACGATCGATGAGGCGATCAAGAACCGGACGTTTCGGATGCTGACGCTGATTTCCGAACACTCGATGCGGAAGCAGAAGCCGACGGGTGAGCGGACGCTGGCGCAGCGAATTGCGGAGCAGCGGAAGATTCCCGATTTCCTGATTCCCCTGAAAGTGGACGGCAGCGAGCTCGACTGGCTTACAACCACGGTTTCCTACATTTCCTTCACGCGCGGCTGGGCAGACGGCTGGCGTGGGTTGCTCAAGAAGCTCGATTCCATTTCAGCGCCGCGTTCGCTGGAAAACGCCGCGCCGCTCGCGGCTTCAAGTTTCCCACGCGGCGAAGATTTGGTGAACGACACGGGCGAACAGCTTCTGACCAACGTCATCAAGGTGAAATCATTCCCGAACATTCTGAGCGTGTTTCGGGTCTCTGGCAGCGTGGAGTCTGAGGACTGGAAACGGCTCGAACGAGCATGGGCCTTTTACGAAATCGCCAAGGACGCATTGGTAGCTTTGATTCCGCCGCCAGCGGAATTTGCTGACCGCATCAAGCCTACTCCTGAGCAATTGCTGTGGACTGAGTGCGAGTCGTTTCGCAACGTCCGCGCCCGCGACATTGCCGCAAGCCTCATCATGAAGGCGCTGTCACGGCGGCTCACAAAAGGCGGTTGCTTGGAGCACCCCAACCCGAAGCTGAAAGAAACGTTCTTTCTCCCCGAGTCATTTGTGCAAGGTGGTAAACTCTCTTTCACCGGCTATCGCGGGAAGAAAACTTGGCTGCTCATCCGAGGCAGGGTCACGTTTCGACGCGCAGCCGGTGTTCGCGAGCTGAACTTCCATCATTTCGCGTTTCGCCTGCGCCTCGCGCGCGGTCTAGGCAAGGCGTTCCATGTTCAACTGACGCCAACGCTGGTTTTCTTCGATGCAAAGGGGCATCCAATTCTCGACAAGAGCGTCGGGTCGCGGCGTCGCCGCATGACAAAAATGTGGTATAACGACAAGTGGCTGACGCGCTTGATGGCTGCGGAACAACTGCTCACCGGGCTGCCACCGGCAGGAGAAGATGACTTGGTGCTTGAGCCGGGTCTCGTCTCGCTGGCATCGCCGCGCGGCCTCGACGAAGCGATTCTTGAACCCGCCGATGAAAAGGAAGGGCCAATCGAAGAGACGCAGGATGCGGAATTGATTCTCGACGAACACGGGGAAGGAGAGGCCGATGAATAGCGTCACCGTCTTTGATGAGCCTCTACTTGAGTTTGCGTCCGGCGAGATGCTGGAGCATCCGCGCGATGGTTTGACGCTGTTTGGCCCGGTGGACTCCAAAGGCATCGAGAAGCCATCGCACCTTTGTTATGGCGTCGTTGGAACGAAGAGCGGCGTTGGCGCTTTCCGTGAGTTCGTGAAGGTGGTCAACCGACCAATTCCAACCGACGACAATTTAAATGAGGTCCTTTGGCCGCACTTTCCGGGCTTCGAGGAAGCATTTCACGCGGTGCTTCCGCCCGAGCCTGCATGGGTGGAAGAACTCGACGAGCTAGTCGTGAAGAACGCGGCCAGTAATCTTGACGCACATCAGCGCGTTTTCGGTGTGGTCTCGCTCTTTCTACGTCAGGTCAGAGCGGCGAAGAAATCCGACGAGCCGTTTCGATTCTTTGTCATTGTCGTTCCAGACTTCGTCTTTACGAACTGTCGGCCACTTTCGCGATTCCAAGGTGGCCACGGCCACCGACTCGGCAGCCGGGAGCAGCACATCCGTTCGCAGATGGAAGACTTCTTTGAGTCATACGAGATGGAGCAATACGCCTACTCGGTAGACTTCCGCCGGCAAATCAAAGCGCGGGTGATGGAGTTGGAGATTCCGATTCAAATCATCCGCGAATCAACCCTCCGCCTCGCAGCAGCAGAGAAACGGTTTGGGGTGCGGCAACTGACTCCGTTATCCGACCGCGCCTGGAACATGTCCACGGCCCTCTACTACAAGGCGGGCGGAAAACCGTGGAAGCTGGGTGGCGTCCGCGATGGCGTTTGCTACGTCGGCGTGTCGTTCAAGAATACCGAAACCAGCCACAACGCGTGCAGCGCCGCGCAAATGTTCCTGAACGACGGAGACGGAGTTGTGTTCCTCGGCGACGAGGGCCGGTGGTATTCCGAAAGGAAGGGCGAATATCACCTGAACAGGGAAAGCACCCGGCGTCTGCTTTCTGGAGTCTTGAGCACCTACCAATCGCTTCACGGGAAAAAGCTAACTGAGATTTTCCTGCACTGCCGTTCGTCTGTTAACGAGGAGGAGTTCGAGGGCTATCAAGCAGCGTGTCCAGATGGCGTGAAATTGGTCGCCGTTCGCGTCGCGCCTGAACGGCTCGGTCTTCGTTTGTATCGCGCTGGAACTCGCCCGGTGCTGCGCGGGACGTTTTGGCAGGTCACGCCGAATCGCGGCTTCCTTTGGGGTTCAGGGTTTAAGCCACGTCTTCGGACTTACGACGGCTCTGAAGTCCCACAACCTCTCTGCATTGATGTCCAGCACGGCGAAGCGGACGTAATGCAAGTCGCGAAAGACATCTTTGGCCTCACCAAGCTCAACTACAATAACTGCAAGCTTGGCGAGAACCAGCCCGTCACGATCCGCTTTTCTAGTGAGGTTGGCGAAATTCTGGTCAGCAATCGCACCGTCAAGAACCACAAGCCGAATTTCAAATACTACATTTAGCCCGGTTGCAAGCGCGGCGGGCAGACGGAGGGTTGGGGGTGATCGATTGGGAGCAGCCGGCGAATAATGATTTCCTGCAGGTCAATTTGAAGTAAGCGGACCGTAACCGAGGAGGTCATTCTGGTCGCCTCGCTCGCCCGATCATCGTCCATCTACATGCCGGCCAGGGCGAGGCCCTGGATGAGTTTCCGGCCAATCTCGCGTTGTCGGGCGGGCGTCACCGCGCCCCGGCGGCGTCCCAGTTTGGCTTTCTCGACCGTGAATAGGAGGTCACAGCGGCAGAGGGTCTTCAGTTCAAGCCCATCCGCATCGTCCAGAAGAACCTCGGTGGCGCGGGCTCCGCGCTCGTTTCCCGGGCGCATCGTGCGGCAGCCCAGAACGACCACCTCCGGCTTGGCATCGATGCGTGCCTGACACGAAAAAATGTCCCAGGCCTTCAATCCGCGATTTCGAAAGATTGGTTGGTGGTGAGGCGACGCACCTGCGGCTGATCGTCATCGTCCAGGCGGTAGAGAGCGGCCGCGGCACGGCGCGGAAGCGGGTCAACCGAAGTCAGGCGGCCGGATGATTTGCGCAGCGCTTGAACGACCTGGGGCAACCCGAAGGACAAGGCCTGCCGCATCAGCTCCGCCCGGCTGAGACCCGTTTCCCGGGCGGCGCGGGCCACCTGGCGGGCGAGTTCCCGATTCATGGGCAAAGGATAAACGGACGCTGACATAAAGGAACCCTATGCCGGCTTGGTCCCCGGTCAATCTCCCTGTCTCGAAGGCGTATCCGGTATCCGGGGATTCCGGGGATGGGGCGGAACGAGAAATGGGCCGCTTCAGTCCTACGCCGAGAAGCTCTCCTTCCTTCTTCCGGCGGCACTTCTTCCTTTGAGTCTCCGGCTCGCTGCCAGAGGTAGAGGGAGTGATGGTTTGTTCGCGGAGCTGGGCAGCAAACGGTGTCGGCGTTGGAGGAAACCTTCGGCGCACCGTCACCCGGCCTGTCGGCTACCCTCCCTCATCCGATGGGCGAGGGCGCTTCGCTTGGGCGCGAGACGAAGGGCGAGGCGGTGTTGGTTCCCGATTGCGCGCGGCGTTGGAGCGGTTGAATCCTGCGCTGCCACCCGAGGACATCGCCCCCGCCGTGGATGAATGGACCCGCGACTTGCTGCTGCCGCGTCTTCTGTCGAGGCAAGCTTCGCTCC
>DLVS01000411.1 GCA_003445095.1 Verrucomicrobiales bacterium | reverse complement strand
AATATCTGGGGCAACATCGCTGCCGACTTCACGTCGTAGAAACGTCCGCCGCCTTCGGCCGCCATTCGCTCCATGGTCGTCGGTTGCACATGGCCGCCGATCATGATCGTGCTGACAGTTACCTTAGCAGCCACGAGATCCTGCATCAGCGCTGGAGGGGGAGCGTTGGGATCGCCGTCACTAAAGACGATCAGATGTTTGAGGTTGGCGGTAGACTTACGCAGATCCTCGTACGCCATCTTCATCAAGCCGCCAAATTCGGGCAAGTCGCCCTGGTTCATGCCGGCGATTTGGCGTGCCAGGTCGGTTTTGCTGCCGACCGGTTGGAGCGGGAACAACGGCTTCTCCACGCCATCCCATAGCCAGACACCCATTTCATCTTGCGGTCCGAGTGCATCCAAGGCCGCCAAGGCAATCTCCCGCGCGACTTGATTGCCGTTGGCGAACTCCATCCCGTGCATCACCAGGCCGAGTGCGCCTTTGGGTAACACCTTCTTCGAACTCAGCTCCATGTCTAACGGCAACGTGGCCTCGAGCGGCGTGTTCCGGTAACTGCCGGCCGCAAACGCTTGGTCGCCGCCGATACAGACCAGCCCGATCCCGAAATCGCGGACCGCACTTTCCAAGAGACGCATTGCGTTGAGTCCGAGATCACCTGCCGACACGTTGCTCAAGATGATCTCATCGTAGCTTTGGAGTTCTGCGAGGGTCCCGGGAAGGCTGCGTTCGTCCACCACCTTCACTTCCAGTTTGGCGCCGCGCAGCGCCGCCGCGAGCGTTCGATCTGCCTCGGCGTCGCTGCTGACTAGGAGTATGCGAGGATCGCCTCGTACGTTGACGAAACTGCTCGCGCGGTTGTTCTGGGCCACCGCGTCGCCATCGACCTGGACTTGGACGTCGTAACCGTAGAATCCGGCGTCATCCAAGGTCTGCGGCAGAGTGAACAGGTTCTTGCCGGGTTCCAAGGCGACCCGCTCTTCTTTGATCAGTTGATCGTTTCGAAATAGTCGAACCGTCGCTGGCTTGGCCTCATCGGCCGCGACAAAAATCTTCGTCTCAAACGTCTGCCCCTTCTTGATGGTGGTGGGCAAACCTACTTTCTGGACGGAAACATCGCCTCCCCGCCGAGTTCCAACGGGAACCACATCCAGGGTGACCCCGAGGGGCTTGGCCGCGATCATTGCTGATATTGAATCTCCGAGGTTTTCATTCCCATCGGAGAACAGAACCAATCGTTTTTGGCCACTCTCGGGAAAGGCTGCCGTGCCGAGACGAATTGCGCCGGCGATGTCCGTCCGCTCCGTGCCCACCACTGCCTGAATTTTTTCCGCGTCGGCCGTTGAGGTTGCGGTCGTTTCCAAGGCGGCGTCGGTGCCGAAGATTAGGAACCCGCCTTTGTCTCGCTCATCTTTGTTCTTGGCCCAGCGGTTGGCCAAGTCCCGAACCTGTTCCTGCTGTGACGACGGCACCGAGTCCGATCGGTCCAACATGAAGAAAATGTTCATGCCGTCCTGAGGTCGTTTCCATTGCACGCCGGCGATGGAGAGCCCGAGCATGAGCACGATCAGCAGGCGGAGTCCGAAGGAGGCCCAGCGTCGCCACGGAGTCAGCGACGCATCCGATTTCCACGCCAACCAGACGGTCCAGGCCACTGCGGGAAGCAGCAGCACTAGCCATTCGGGGTGGGTGAATTGAAGGAACATAGGCGGAGCCAATGGTCAATGGGCAGTGGTCAATGGCTTTGCTCTTACCAGCTTTTGGACGCGGTGATTTTGTGAATCGGCGACGTAGAGATTGCCTCGCGAATCCAGGGCGATGGCCCACGGATTGGCGAACTTGCCTGGGGCGGCACCGGCGCCGCCGATGACTTCGACAACCCTATCCTGAGCGTCGAGCACGGTAATTCGACTGTTACCGAACTCGCACACAAATTGATGACCGGTAGAATCCACCCGTACGTCGTAAGGATAGCTGAACTCGCCCGGATTGGAGCCCGCCTGCCCATAGGCCCGCAAGAATTTGCCGTCGGGACTGAACACCTGAATTCGATGATTACAGGAATCCGCGACCAAGACTTCGTCGTTAGGGCCGAGCCCCAGACCTTCCGCGCGATTGAATTCACCCGGCGCACTCCCGGGGCTTCCCCAGAGAGTCAATAGCGTCACCTTGGGCAAGACCTTGGGCGAAGCAGCGATTGTGTTCGGGACGGACGCGGACTGGAGGCCATTGAATTTCGCTTCGGAGGAAAACCGCTGCACGCGATCCACCACGGTGTATTCGCTCACGTAGTATTCCCCGTGAGAATTCTGGAGGATGGCGCGCGGCAGGATGAACTCGCCGACGTTGGTGCCCTTGATGCCCCACTGGGAAACCAGATTTCCTTCCGGAGTGAAGTGGTTGACTCGCATGTAATGTGGCTCGACCACGACAATCTGACCGTCACGGTCCAAGGTCATTCCCTTCGGTTTGCCGAGGTCAGTCTGTGGCATTTGCCATTGGAGGAGGAAGCGGCCATCGGGGCTGAATTTTTGGATTCGGCCCGTGAGGTCGGCGACGTACAGATTGTCGTCGCGATCGCAGACGAGGGAGCGGGGTTTGTTGAATTGTCCCGGGGCAACTCCGCGAGTACCCCAGACTTCAACGCGCGAGAACACCTTGGAATCCAGTGGGTATGACGATTCGGAATTACGCGGAGAGCACCCCGATAGGCTCACGAACAGAAATAGCACTCCGAGGTAAACCCAGCTCGCTTGGCGCGCGGCTCCATTAAGCATGGACTCTGCTGGCACGACAGCGACTTGGATTCGGCGCGGGGAGTTGATCGTGGCTAAGCCGTAACTATGCAGTAGAAAATGGGGAGCGC
>DLVS01000429.1 GCA_003445095.1 Verrucomicrobiales bacterium | reverse complement strand
GATCCGTTCCGTCACCGTTTCCAGTTCCCGCAGGGCGGGTTGGCGCGGGGTGCACGCTGGCGGTGCCGGGCTTGGGGGCTGGGACGTCGCTTGCTGGAGGATGTCCTGCGTGGCGGGCGGCGGATCGGGCGCCGGAAAGAGGCTCAAGAGGACTTGTTCGGGAGAGAGTTCGGATTGGGCGACTCGTTCCGAGGTGGGGCCGTACAGGGATTGGCGCAACTGCGCGATTTGCCAGTCGGCCTGTTCGAGTCGGGCTTGCAGCGCGTGGATGAGCTCATGGGTTAAAAGACCGCGATCCGCGGGCACCGTTGTTCGAGTTTAAGAAACGGGCGTTAGTGCACTTCGTCGCCGACTCCGACGAGGTTCAAATGACCACACGGCTGGCGGGTGAGAAGACTCTCTTCCTCCCGGTTAACCGGGGCAGCGCTCCGGACAAAATCATCTGTGGTCCGGGGAATCCTCAGCATGGAATCGGTTACCGGTGACCTGATTCGGCTTAGCCAAATGGAGAGCCACAATCTCCCGGAATGCGGACGCCGATCGGAACCATGAACCCACCCGTTTTCCCTCCGCGCTCTCTGCGGCTCCGCGCGAGAACCATGGGTGCCCAGAGCCGCAAAGCACGCAGAGGAAATCCGCCGATGGTTTGTGTCATGCGGCGCCTTGCGGGGTAATGTGGTGGCGGCAATCGGGCCGAGATTCCACAACTTACACAACTCGTCTACTGTTTCGCCTCCGTCGCTCTTCACCAATTCTAGAACTCGGTCTAATTTCGTCACTCGCATGGATGCGCCACTGCTCTCGCTCGATCTTCCCGGAATTCCTAAACTCAAGTCGGGAAAGGTTCGCGAGGTTTTCGATCTGGGTGATCGATTGCTCTTCGTCGCCACCGACCGCATTTCCGCGTTCGACTGCATCATGCCCAACGGCATTCCGCGCAAAGGGGAAGTCCTTACGCAGATTTCGCATTTCTGGTTCGACTTCAGCGAAGCCTGGTTGCCGAACCATCGACTCGCCAAGGCCGGCGATCCGCTCCCACCTGCCTTGCAGCCCTTCGCACCGCAGTTGGCGCGTCGCAGCATGCTGGTAAGAAAGGCGCAACCGTTGCCCATCGAATGTGTCGTACGTGGTTATCTGGCTGGATCCGGCTGGAAGGAGTACCGCACTCGGCAAACGGTCTGTGGACAGCCGCTGCCTGCGGGCTTGCTTGAGTCGGGCCCATTGCCAGAACCCATTTTCACCCCGGCAACAAAGGCGGAGTCGGGACATGATGAAAACATCCCGTTTGCCGAAGCCGCTCGAATCGTCGGGACCGATCTTGCCGAGCAAGCCCGCTCGCTGAGTCTCCGACTTTACACCGAGGCGGCGGCGTACGCGCGAACCCGCGGTCTGATTATCGCGGACACCAAGTTCGAATTCGGCCTGTTCGACGGTCAGCTCATTCTGATCGATGAGGCATTGACGCCCGATTCGTCGCGATTTTGGCCAGCGGACTCATACGCCCCGGGGCGCAGCCAGCCGAGTTACGACAAACAATTCGTGCGCGACTACCTGGAATCTCTGGACTGGAACAAAACTCCGCCCGCGCCGGCCCTTCCCGATGAAGTCGTGAAGCAAACCCAGGCAAAGTATTTTGAGGCGTATCGGCGCCTTACCGGGCATTCTTTGTGATGGGCGTCCTTCGCTTCGGCAAGTAGCCGCTGAGGGAACGAAGCGGATTCCATTTGGACTGCGGTGGCGAAGTGAAGCGGAGTCACCGCTTTGGTATGCCGCCTGGTCGCAGTCGGGCCGACAAGGCAATTTGTCGCACTTCGCGGAATGCCAAAGCGGTAGCTTCGAAGACTCCGCCACCGCACTCCACAAGACCAGCGCGTCCTCCTGTCCCCGGCTACCACGACTCCGTAGCATCGTTACTTCGCCAGCGCCGGAGCGACGCTCACGTCGGCTCCGAATCGAAATGGTCGTAACTCGACGCGCGCCAACGTCGGAGAACCCTCGGTCAGCCGGTAGGATTGGTCAGCCGCAATGGATTTGAAGGTGTCGCGGCCCCGGCTGCCCGGCCATTCCACAGTCAGTTCTTCCACCACAGCCGCTGGCCCGAGGCCGATTTCCTGGAGCAACGGATTGCCTCCAAAGCTGCCGCCAGTTCCAACCACGCGATGAATTTCCCGGCGCCCTTCCGGTCCTCGGACGACGAGCCGGAGCCGAGCACCGATGGCCGCGCGGTTCGCCTTCTGCCCGATCAACCGCAGCTTGATCCAGTGGTTGCCGTGACCGGGATTTTCGAAAAGCACGTTTCGGTACACGTCGCCGGAAAACGCCCCGCCGATTTCCTCAAAAATATCTTGGTCGCCGTCTTGGTCGAAGTCGGCAAACGAAACACCATGCCCTTTCTGCAAATGCCCGAAGCCCCCGGAGGTCGTTACATCCTGGAACTTTCGTCCGCCGTCATTGCGAAACATCCGGTTGGGGATCAAGACCGCGAGGCTCGGGTCGCCTGTGCCGAGGTAAAAGTCGAGCCACCCGTCGTTATCCAGATCGCCGAAGTTCGCGCCCATCGTGTACAACACCCGAGACAGCCCGAGCTTCTGGGTGACATCTTCGAATTTTCCGGTGCCGAGATTTCGGAAGAGTCGAACTCGCTCCGCTGAAGTAGGCTGTCCGAGGTAATCCGCGGCCACATCCCCTACTCCGCTGATCCGATAGCCGGCGACGAATAGGTCCAGCCAGCCGTCGTTGTCGTAGTCGAAGAACCAAGTGGTGAAGCTCTGATTTGGTTCCGCCACTCCCGCCTCCGCCGTGACGTTGGTAAACTTCCAGCCGGGAGCGTTGGTCGCCGAGTCGTCCGCCGGTCCGTGATTGCGGAACAGGATGTTTGGGGCGCCGCGCAGCGAAAGATACAAGTCGGGCCGGCCGTCGTTGTTGTAATCGCCAGCGGTCACACCCTTGACCATTCCAACGGCAGCCACGCCGAGCGCGCGCGCGCATTCCGTGAACGTGCCATTTCGGTTGTTTCGGAACAGCTCGCACGGGTGTTGTTTTCCCGTCTCCTGAGTCTCATTGCCGATGAAGAGGTCGAGCCATCCGTCCCCGTCGTAGTCGAACCACACTGCAGTCTGAGTGGGATGAAACGACAGCAGCCCAGCTTCCTCGGTCACGTCCACGAACGTCCCGTCGCCTCGACCGCGAAGAAGTGAATTCGGGAACGCTCCTTCGTCGCCCATCCAACCGCCTCGCAACACCAGCACATCAGCGTGGCCGTCATTGTCGTAATCCGCATGAATCACGTTGAGCCCCCCAACTTCACCCGTTAGCCCCGCCGCTTCGGACCGATCAGTGAAGGTTCCGTCACCGTTGTTGCGAAAATACCGGAGCGGGTCTCGCAAGCCCATTGATGAGATCATCAGGTCGAGGTCGCCGTCCGAATCGAAGTCTTCCACCACGCTGCCTCCCGCAAGGTTCAGATTGTCCAATCCGACTTGATGAGCGACCTCCCGGAACCGCCCCAGATCATAGTCCGACTTAAACTGCTCCGGAGGGATTAACTGCGCGGACGGAACTTTCGCGGGATACTCGCCGAGCGTCATGTAGGCCACGTTGAGGAGCCACCGGGCTCCCAGGTGGACGGGGTCGGCAGCCAGCAGGCGATTGAGAATCTCGATGGCCTGGCGCGAGCCACGCGGCAGTTGATGGATTCCCGCGTCGCGCAACGGCATCAGGCAAGATTCCGAAGTGTGGTGCGCCAGGCAGTTCTCCTGCTCTCCCAACCGCAAATAACCGATGGCTTGCAACAGGAGTAACTGCGATTGCACCTGAGCGTGGTAAGCCGGGAACTCGGCGGCGATCTCTCGTTCGACTTGTCCGATCAATTCCGCGCCTCGTTCGCTTTCTCCCGCGTTGATCAGATCCTGACCTAGTTGCATGCGAAGGTTGATCGAATCTTGTTTGGATTTCACCGACGGAAGGTGCTGCTGGATGAGCGCAACTCGTTCCCGGCTCAAGAAGCCCAGCTTGCTCGGGTCCACCCGTCGGATCATCTCGTCGAGTCGCTTGGCCATGTGGACGGTGCCTGGGGCTGGATCAGCCCAGAGGCTCCCAGCAAACGCTAGTACACATGCGAAACACCATCGGCCGGCGATGGCCAACGGACGGATGAGTCTTCGGAAAGACGCCTTCCCTAATGGCCAACGCATGGTAGCTGACTGTCCGTCATTTGGCCTTCGGGTCGAGGGAATTCTCGATGCTACCAGAGCTACTCCTGAATAGTTCACTGGCCGTCCCTCACTTCCAACGCACGCGCTTCAGTTGGCCACGGTACGGTCTCAACTCGCCCACCCGACCAGCGAATCCACACCGCGGTTGGGTTCCCGAGTGCCGCTAAAACTGGACGCAGACTATCTTGCGACCACCAACCTCCGCCGGCGTGGATTTCACGCGCTGGCCCAAGCCGTTCGCCAAATTTGAGGCGCACCACCGCACCGATGGCGTCGGGATTCCCGCCCCGGCCGCGCAACGTCAACTGCACTCCCGGCTTGGCCATGGTGTTGCGAAAAAGCCGGGTCGCGCCGCCATGTTGTCCGACTGCCAGATCCACCCGTCCATCATGGTCGAAGTCTGCCACCGCCGCGCCGCGGCCTTCACCGTAGATGGCAATGCCCGCTTCCTGCGGGCGCAACACGCGGAAATTGCCTCGGCCGTCTCCCAGCAGGACGAGGCCAGTACCCGCATCCAATCGTACGGATTCCGCGTCCACTCCGAAGAAGTTCTGGGCGAGGAATACGTCTTCGTTTCCGTCGCCATCGAAGTCCGCCACGGCGACGCCGAAAACCGGCGCGAACTGCGCTTCCGCGGGCAAGGGCTGTGCCTCGAAATGATCACCGCGATTGAGGAATCGCATCGTCTCAAACATTGCCGCACGGATCACCCGCGTGCCCGTGGCTCGATCCCCGAGCAATTCGGCGACCGAAGCATGGCCATAAGCACGGTAAGTCGGAAAGCGTTCGGCGACGAACGGCAGCGCGCTAGCGACCGCCGCTCGTTCGCGCACGACCATGACCTTGCCTGACGCCTCGTCCGGAACCGCGAGTAGGGAATCGATGCGGCCGGTGTCCGTGAAGTCACCCGACCACAGTTCTGCGTAGTCCGTTCCACGGTTCGCCGCGATTCCATTTTTGCCCCAATTGCCAGCCACAAAATCCATCCGACCATCTCCGTCGAAATCACCCGCGGCGAGACCGGTCCAGAGACCAATCAGCGCCGCCAGATTGGTGCGGGATTCTTGAACGACCACCGGAGCATCCCATTCAACGAGTCGGCCAGCCTCATTGCGGTACATGCGCAGCGGCCCCCATTCGCAGGCAACCACAAGGTCAGGGCGTCCATCACTGCTGAGGTCGGTGAACACGGCGCTGCCGGTAAGACCCAAGGCAGGCAATTCCTGCATTATGGTGAATTGACCTTCGTCGTTCCGAAATAGGCGCGAGGGCGCGGGTTCAGGCCAGCGACCGGCCACCGCGCGACCACCCAAAAACGCGTCGAGGTCACCGTCTCCATCGACATCGGCGAGCGCGACGGGGCCCGACGCCGCGCCGAATCCGGGAAGAGCTGTCACCCGGTTGTCGTTGAGGTCGAATAAGTGGGCAGCCGGCGCGTTCGTAGATTCGATTGGCCAATTTGAGGAGCCTGCAAGCAAGCAGACGTGGCCGTTCGCACTCCGAAAAACCGCAAGGCCAGTTTGATCGTTAAGAACGGTCTTCGGCAGTGCCGACAAGTTACTTTGTGTGAAGCCGCCTTTTCCGTCGCCGCAGAAAATCGCCATGAAACCGGTCCGGCCGCCGGCGACCAGCAAATCCTCGTGGCCATCGCCGTCCGCGTCTGCCCAGGCGATGCCGGGTCCTTCAGTACTCAGCTTGCGGAGCAGGAGGGGTTGGCGGGCGAAGTCGTCATAAGGCTCGCCCTCGTGGAGATGGTTCAACCGATTGGACCCGTCAGTGAATAGTGGCGCCGTGGCGATTGATTTCGTTCGACGCGCGTCCGCGCCGACTCCCTCTAAAGCGTCCGCCTCGTTCACCTCGACCAGTGAGTTTGGCTTCACGGCGGTGACGAGACTTCGTCGGCCACCCGGCCAAGTGACCTCAACCGTCAGTTCCTTGGCGTCGCCAGCTGCAAACACCCGCATCGAATCGTCACCGGAGCAATAGCGCCCGCCACTGACCATCTCTTGTGTCTGAGCGACCGGGCCACCCGACATTTTGATTTTTGCTCCGATGCCGCGCGTGTTGGCCCGCGCCCCGTTGAGGCGAACGGCGACTCGCGGCGCCGGCGAATCATTACGGAAGATTCCGGCCGGGGCGCCCAACCGGTTCACGACGACGTCGAGGTCGCCATCGTTGTCGAGATCGGCCAGCGCCAATCCATGCGCTATGCCAGTCTCGTCAAAGCCCCACGCGGCGCCCGTCTCTGCAAAGGTAAGATCACGGTGGTTTTGGAAAGCCATCAGTGGAGTTTCGAGCCGGGGGAACTTCGCCCAATTGCGCACCCGAGCCTCCGGAGTGCGTGGGCGCGGTGCACGGGCGATAGCCGCCAGCGCATCGGCATCCTGGACGTCATGAAGGTTCCCGGTGGTGACGAGCAGATCTTCCCAGCCGTCCAGGTCCACATCGAGGAATGCCGCGCCCCAAGTCCATTCCGTCGCGGCGAGTCCGGCCCACGAAGCAATCTCGGCGAATGTACCGTCGCCGCGACCGAGGTGCAGGGTATTGCGGACAACTTCAGGACGAAACTCGGGATTGGCCACGGGCCAGTTGGTGATTCCTTGGAGTGTGTTCGGCCGTTGCCAGGCGCGGCGTTCAGCCGACCGGCTGGTCATGTCGGCGACGAAGATATCGTCGAAGCCGTCGCGATTGAGGTCGGCAACGTCGACCGCCATGGATGCGAGGCTTTGGTGGCGGAGGGCCAGACGCGGAGCGGCTTGGAAGCCGTAGCCTTCACGGTTCAACCAGACGCGGTCCGGCCAATAGACAAAGTCATTGCAGACGTAGAGATCAGGCCAGCCGTCGCCATTCAGATCTCGGAAAATCACGGACAGTCCCCAGTCGGTCGGGGGCGCAGTGAGTTCCTTGCCGTCCTCGTCGAGGAACGTCCCTTTGTCCCAGGCGACCGGCGCAAAGCGTCCAGTGCCCGTGTTGAGGTAAAGGAAATCACGTTCGCCGCGCTCTACCACCTCCACGCCGCCGGTGCGCGCCAGCAGCGGGATGAACCGATCCCGGGGCTCGATGACGATGCTCCCATCGGCTTCCTTACGGGCCTCGACCTTCAGGCCGGGCGGATCGTCCTTGAAAGTGGTGGTGCGGTAGTTCGTGACGTAGAGATCAAGATCGCCATCGCCATCCGCATCAGCGAGCGCCATTGACGTCGCTCCAAAACGGCGCACGAGGCGCGAATCGGTGATCTCAGTAAAATGTGCCCGTCCGTCGTTAAGGAACTCGCGAGTGCCGCCGCCGACACTGTTCACCAACAGATCGAGATCACCGTCGCCATCCACGTCAGCCAGCACTACCCCGGTTGAGTATTGGCCAGGGCACGCTACCCCCGCAGCGGCAGTAATATCGGTGAACTTCCAGTTGCCTAGATTGCGGTAGAGGACGTTTTCACCCTCGAGCCGGCAGAAATAGATATCGCACTGTCCGTCGCCATCCACGTCACCCAGCGCCACCCCGGAACCGTTTTCGAGGACGCGATTCTGGGCGGCGGCGAATTCGGAGAGCTGGTTGCTAAAAGTAATGCCGGTATCTTCCGGAGCGAGCCGAGTAAAACCGATTTTGCCGCTGGACGGTACGTGGAGTGGGCGAACGACCTCGGCGGCATTAGGCCGGATCATGCCGGCGACAACCAACCCACCCAGCAATACGAAACCAAGCCAGGGTAGATCTCGACGTGGCAAGAAATGGGCGACCGGGGGAACGATGGGCGAAATGTTGCGAAAAAGCCGGGGTTGCCAAGATAATCATGACCAATCAAGCACAGCTCCCAGTTTGGACAATTCTTGAACCAACAAGGGCTTCTCGTTGCCATTGCTGCCGCTCGGGGCTCATCTTGAGATTTCCCCATAGTGAGTTCCGGTTCTCAACCCAAGAGTGAGGAACCTGATGAACGCAGATAATGAGAGGCGCCCCGGTCGGTGCGAGCGATTGAACTCGAAGTCGAAGCCGAAGTGCGTGAATGGACCCGCCAGCGCTTACGGCAACGCCTTCACGAAGAGGCCCACCGCCACGACGGATTTTTTCCCCACGGCGGCCAGCAGGTGGTGCATCGGCGGCCACGGCCGGTGCAACGGCGGACGGTGGCGGGAGTCGTTGCGCTGGAGGGGATCCACGGGGATGCGCCCGATGCGCCCATTAGCGCTCCACAATTTGCTTGAATTCAAGAGCCAGAGCACGATATCCAGGCCGCCCGGACAACCTTTTTTTATGAAAACCACTGCTGTTAGCAGGCGGTCCATTGGATCGTCGGGTGGCTTGTCCCCCCAATCTAGACTCGTAGGGCTGAACGCCAGACTTCCGGCATTACCCACGCGGATTCGTCTTCGCGGACAGGTGCTTTGATCGTTAGCAACCTGATCGTTTCAAGAATTTGTTCGACCTTTGAGCGCATTTAGACTCAATCTGCTGACCTCGGATTTCGTCACAACCGTGAACTGCCTAGAGTGCAGAAATCTGGTAAGAAAAATGGCCCACGACTGATTTGACAAATGCGGTAGATGATCAATTCCCCTCGGGGTTCGATCGTTAGCCCAGCCAGAACGACCAAAATGAACGTGCTCATCTCTCCGGTTTTGTCCCTTGCTCTGAAACAGTCGTTAGAATGGCGTGAGAATCGCTTCGCGTTCTCAGGCCGGCAAAACCCGAGCCGGGCAACTGGATATTGGCTTAATTCTGATTAACGCCGACCGCGGCAACCATCCATTCGCACCCATGACCTCCGAATCTCTCGTACCGGCCGCTCACTCACAACGCGAATTGGCGAAAGAGACTTTGGCCGCACTCGACCGAAGTAATTCTGTTCGCCAGACTGACCGTGCATTCGTCGATGCTTCCCCGGACCGCCAAAATCCCGGATATCCCCCGATTCCTCGTTGGAAGCGGGTGCTAGATGTGGGCATCATTATTTTAGCTGCGGTTTTGGTTGCGCCTGTGATGGCGGTAATCGCGATCATCATTCGAATCGTTTCTCCCGGTCCGATTTTCTTCCGCCAGAGCCGAATCGGCTACGCAGGCAAAGAATTCAGTCTGCTCAAATTCCGCACCATGCAGGCAGACGCCGATTCGCATGCGCATCATCGGCATTTGAAGCAACTGATGCAAAGCGAGACTCCGATGACGAAGTTGGACGCACACGATCCCCGAGTGATCCCGGGTGGGCGCCTGTTGCGAGCCACCGGTCTCGACGAACTTCCCCAGCTTTTTAACGTATTTCGCGGTGAAATGAGTCTGGTGGGCCCGCGTCCGTGCACTCCCTACGAATATGCGCATTACGACCCGGGCCAGCGGCGCCGCTTTGCGTCGCTCCCCGGACTGACCGGGCTTTGGCAAGTCAGCGGAAAGAATCGAACTACGTTCCAGGAGATGATCCGTCTCGACGTCCGGTACATAGAAACGTCATCAATTTGGCTCGATTTCAAGATCTTGCTTAAAACGCCACTCGCCATCGTGGTTCAAGTGAGGGATGCTCTGGTCGGTCGCCGGACTAATGAGCCGACCACCTCGGAAGAGGTTCGCGGCACGAAAATTCGTCCGGTGGAAAGCTGAGCCAGGGTTAATATTTCTTCATGCAATCGAAACTGAATGTCGGCGTGGTCGGCTGTGGGTATTGGGGTCCAAACTTAATTCGAAACTTCCGGGCGTTACCCGATTGTCGGTTGCGGGCCGTCTGCGACACGAGCTTGGAACGCTTGCGACACATGCAAGCGTTGTATCCGGAGGCGGCCGTCTTCACTGATTATCAAGAATTCCTCCGCGACGCCAAATTGGATGCCGTGGTCGTGGCCACTTCGGTGGGTTTGCATCACGCGATGGCTCGCGCCAGCCTCGCCGCCGGCAAGCACACGTTTGTCGAAAAACCGATGGCGACCAGTTGCGAGCAGTGCGACGACCTTATTAACTTGGCCGCCGAGAAGCGCTTAGTCCTCATGGCCGGACATACCTTCTTATATTCTTCGGTCGTCCGGAAGATTAAGCAGATCGTGGATGACGGCGACATTGGAGATGTCCGCTATATCTCGGCACGGCGGCTCAACTTAGGTTTGTTCCAGAAGGAGATCAATGTAACTTGGGATCTCGCCCCGCACGATATCTCGATAATTCAGTATATCATGGGAGAGATGCCGCTGAGCGTCAATTGTTGCGGCAGCACCAATGTTAGCCGTCGAATTCACGACGTTACTACGATGTGGCTCGGGTTTTCCCGGAATCGGTCGGCGATCATCCAGAGTAGCTGGCTCGATCCGCGTAAGACTCGAGAAATGACGATCGTCGGCAGCAAAAGAATGATCGTTTATGATGATGTGGCCAATCTAGATAAGATTCGAATCTTCGACGCCAGAGTCGATTCACCGCCTCATTATGATACCTTCGCCGATTTCCATTACGCATATCATTACGGCGATATTTACATCCCCTACGTAAAGCAAGAGGAGCCGCTCAAAGCAGAATGCCAGCACTTTCTCGATTGCATTCGGACCGGCGCGACGCCGCTGAGCGGCGGCCAGCAAGCCCGCGCCATGGTCGAAATCCTCGAAGCGGCTTCCCGCTCGCTCGATCAGGAAGGAGCGCCCGTGCGCTTACGTACAGAACCGCCGCCTGGCACTGAATCGATCACCGCTCCCGACGCCGACAGTCACTCCGGAAGCAATGGCACCCCAATTGAGAATGGAAACGGCGGCGCGGTCCCAAATCAACCGGTGACCGCAGTTAAACCAAAAAATCGTCGCCGCGCCCGCCCGTCCCCCAGGATCCCGTGAGCGATCACACTGCGCTTCAGTTGATCGCGCCGGATGTGAAACTGGGATTGGGGGTTCGGATCTTCGGTTTCGTTAATCTGTACGGGTGCGAAATCGGCGACGAATCCAAAATCGGCACGTTCGTGGAGATTCAGAAGGGGGCCCGCGTGGGTCGCCGGTGTAAGGTCTCCAGTCACACTTTCATTTGTGAAGGCGTCACCATCGAGGACGAGGTTTTTATTGGGCACGGTGTGACGTTCACCAATGATCTGCTCCCCCGCGCTACGGCTGCCGGTGGGGCGCTGCAAACGGAGGCCGATTGGACGTGTCGCCCTACCCTAGTTAAGCGGGGCGCATCGATTGGCTCCGGAGTAACTTTGCTTTGCGGGCTAACCGTCGGCGAATCCGCGGTCATTGGTGCCGGGAGTGTCGTCACTCGCGACGTCCCTGATCGTGCTGTCGTAGCTGGCAACCCCGCCCGAGTTCTCCGCCTTATCGCTTAGATTTTCGTAAGCATTGACCATGTCCACCAAAATTCCATTTCTCGACCTCGCCGCTCATCACGACCCCTTACGCCCGGCCTTAGAAGCAGCCGTCCGCGAAGTCCTTGACACAAGCGCCTTCGCAGGAGGCCCCTTCGTCGCCCATTTCGAGGAAGAGTTCTCCGCGTTTTGTGGGGCGCGCCATACTATTGGTGTCGGGAGCGGTACCGAAGCGCTCTGGTTCTGCCTTTTGGCGCTGGGAGTCGGTCCAGGGGACGAGGTCATCACCGTTCCTCACACGTTTATGGCCACCGCGGAAGCTATCACCTATTGCGGCGCTCGCCCCGTGTTTGTGGACGTCGACCCGAAGTACCTCACGATGGATGCCGGCCAAGTTGAAAGCGCCATCACTCCACGGACCAAAGCCATCATTCCAGTCCATCTATTTGGCCACCCCGCCGATATGGATGCGATTCTGGCAGTCGCGCGGAAACACGGCCTGCCGGTAGTAGAAGACGCCTGCCAAGCTCATGGCGCGGAATACAAAGGGCGCAAGGCTGGCACCCTCGGCGTTGCCGGTTGTTTCAGTTTCTACCCGGGGAAAAACCTCGGTGCCCTTGGAGAAGCTGGGGCCGTAACCACGCAAGATTCGGAACTCTGCCGCAAAATTCAAACCCTGCGCGACCATGGCCAACCCAAAAAATACTATCACACCATGATCGGATGGAACGGACGGATGGATGGAATCCAAGGCGCGATGTTACGGGTTAAGCTGAAGCATTTGGCCCGGTGGAACACCCAACGCCGAAGCCACGCCCGACTTTACGATGAGCTGTTAACCGGATCGTCTATCACAATTCCCTCTGAAGCCTCGTATGCCCGCCATGTGTACCATTTGTACCCGGTGCGGATTCCAAATCGGGATGCCGTTCTCCGAATGATGGGTGAACGAGGGATCGCCTGTGGTGTCCACTATCCAGTGCCTGTCCATTTACAGGAAGCATACCGTGACTTGGGCCACGGCCCCGGCTCGTTTCCCGTCTGCGAATGCGCCGCGAGAGAGTCCCTATCACTGCCGATGTATCCAGAGCTGAGCCGATCCCAGATTGAGTCGGTGGCGGCAACCCTGCTCTCAGTTGCGTCGGCGGCACGGGAACATGAAAGCGTTGCGTGAATTCCTCAGCAAAATGGGATTTAGGTGTGCCCGGCCGGCTCGATCTCACCAAGGAATCGGACGATCCGCAGGCTCGGCGGCCGCACACTTTCGTCTCCCCTCCCTTCCCGAAATCGCCTATTGTTCCACTCCTAGGTAGATGAATACTGCCGCCACTCGGACGCTTTCAGGACTTTCGCTGCCACAAGGCTGGGGACTCCCCTGCCCAACACCTGGTCCGGAGCGCTCGTCGCAGTGAGTAGTCCCTGGCAACCACACCCCCTTTTATGAAGCCCCAAACGCTCGAATTGGCAACCGACCGGTCCCCGATTATCCGCGAACCCGCGGCCCCCGTGTCGAGCGGCTTCAAAGTTGGGGACCTTGCCTACATCTTGTTCCGCCATAAATGGAAGATTCTCGCGTGTTTCCTCCTCGGCTTGGCAGTTGCCGCGGGAATCTGGTACAATTATCAGGTCGTTTATGTTTCAGAAGGAAAAATCCTGATCCGCTACATCCTCGAAAATCGCAGTGTGGATGCGGGCGGAACCGGTGACCAACTGAAAACCGGGGAGGGGAAAGACACGAGTATGCTCGCGTCTGAACTCGAGTTGCTCAATAGCTTTGATCTCGCCGAAGAAGTCGCCAGGGATATCGGGGCAACCAATATTCTCAAAGGGTTGCCCGAGGGCGGTTCCGATCAGGCGGCTGCGGGATACATTCGTTCAGGGCTCTCGATTAGGGTGCGCGCCAAGAGCAACGTCATCAGCGTTTCCTTTGCGCACCCCGATCCGGTCATAGCCCGGAAGGTCGTGACTGCAGTGATCGCCCGCTACCAGAAAATGCACGCCCGGATCCATCGGGCACTGGACGTTCTCGAAGATTTGGCCCGGCAAGCCGACCAGAAACGTTCCTCGGTCGAACAGACTGAGGCCGACCTATTGCACTTGAAAAGCGAACTGGGAATTGTCTCCGTGGCCGATGCGCAAAAGGCCTTGTCCGATCTGACCTCCCAACTGCGCACCAGTTTGCTTAGTGCCGAAACGGAGCTCATGGAAAGCCGGGAGAGCCTCGCTCGTCTGACCAACTCCCTGCACGTAGCAGTGGCCCCCAGTCCCAAACCGGCGGCCGCAGCTCGGGCCGTGGATACTGCAAAAGTGGATTCGACGCAGCTCTTCCAAAGCGTGATTGCCCGGATTGACAGTTTGCGCCGTCGCGAACAGGAGCTTCTCCTGCAATTCACGCCGACCAGCAAGTACGTCACTCGAGTGAGCGCTCAGATCGTCGAAGCGCAGGCCGAACGAGATCGGATGATCGCCGAAAACCCGGCATTAGCCCTGCTCCCGACCGTCCCATCCGGAACCGGCGAGGGCGGTGCCACCCCAGCTCGAACCCCAGCGGAACTGGTCGCGCTCATGGCCGGCAGAGTGGCCGCCCTGGAGACCAAGGTAAAAATCCTCAATGAACAGCTAAAGAAAATTCGCGAAGAAGCCCTGAAGATTTCTGACAAGGGTGTCGAAATCTCTCAACTCGAGCGCAAACTTCAAGTGGGGGAAAAACAGTACACTTATTATGCAACGTCGTTCGAGGAAGCGACTGCCAATTCGGTGCTATCATCCAGCCGCTTGGCTAACATTGCCGTGTTCCAGGCAGCAACTCCCCCGCGCCGCGACACGGCATTGCTTCCCAAGTTGATTGGGGGCGCAACCTTGGGCGGGCTCGCGCTAGGACTGGCGATCGCCGCGTTGATCGAGTTCTTTACCGACGAATCGGTTCGGCGGCCGCGCCACGTGTCGGAAAACCTCAATCTGCCTCTGTACCTCACGATGCCTCGCTTACCCCACTTGCCGGAAGTCGGCATTTCAAATGGGATCGAGAATGGAACAGCCAAGGCAGGAGACTCGGGCTCCAACGATGAGGCAGAGATAGCCCGTTACTCGGAAGCATTGCGGGACCGTCTGATCATGCACTTTCAGATCCGTGATCTAACTCATAAGCCAAAGCTGATCGGAGTGACGAGTTGCGGTCACGGCGCTGGGGTCACGACGTTGGCCACCAGTCTCGCGGCCACGCTTTCCGAGACCGGGGAAGGCAATGTGCTTTACGTCGACGTTAACCAAAACGGAGGACCCGCCGTCCACCCCTTCCGCAAAGGTAAGCCAGTGGTCGGAATCGGAGACGCTCTGGCTGCCGAGACTCGCGATACCGCGATGGTCAGCGAGAACTTGTACATGGTGTCCCTCGGGGATCCAAACTCCCGCAGAGTGGGCGTATTACCCAAACGGCTCGCCAGCCTGGTCCCCCAGATGAAGGCCAGTGATTATGATTACATTATTTTTGATCTGCCACCCGTTTCCCAAACTAGTGCCACGGCTCGCGTGGCAGGCCTCCTCGATATCACCGTGATGGTGCTCGAATCGGAAAAGACCCATCGTGACCTTGCACGTCAGGCTGTTGGGTTACTCGCAGAGTCCAACTCACAAATGGTGGCCGTCCTCAACAAGCATCGGCGATACCTCCCGCAACGACTGGACGGCGACCTCTAGTCCACCGTCGAGCCACCAGAAGCGGTGGCTGGTGTCGCCGGAGCCCGTGCTCGGAGATGCCACTCGCGGGTCCCCCAGCAGCGGAACCCGCGTCGTGTTAGAATGCCCCGGTGGGGCTTAACAGTTCCTCATGATGCCATCAATCGCAGCTCTTGCGAATTGACCGGGACGAAGTCTGCCTGCGAGCCGTCGCTATTGGAATGATCGCCACCTTGCGTAATCGGATGTATTATTTGCTGAAGCCGTACCTTCCTGCGGCCCTCAAGCTCAAATTGCGCAGACACCAAGC
>DLVS01000428.1 GCA_003445095.1 Verrucomicrobiales bacterium | reverse complement strand
CAATTCTGTTCATCCACGGCGAACAGGCCCACTCGCGTTATTTCAGCGAAACTGCCTACGCAGCCGCGGCGGAGCCGAAAGAACTCATGATCATCAAAGGCGCCAATCACGTCGATCTCTACGATCAGGTGAACGTGATCCCGTGGAACAAACTCGCTTCCTTTTTCACGGAGCATTTGCAACCCGGCAAGTGAATGGCCTCGCTGAAATGTGAATCACCACAAAACCATAAGAAGAGATACAAATATGCAAACCATCAAAGACAAAGTCGTGGTTATCACCGGCGCGAGCAGCGGATTGGGCGAGGCGACCGCCCGGCTGTTGTCCGCCGAAGGCGCAACTGTAGTGCTGGGCGCGCGACGCGCGGAGCGTCTCAAGACGTTGGCCGACGAACTGAATGCCAAAGGCGGCAAGACGCTCGCGGTAGCCACGGACGTTACGGATCGCCAGCAGGTAAAACAACTGGTGGATACCGCCGTGGAGAAATTCGGGCGCATCGACGTGATGATCAACAACGCTGGGCTGATGCAGCAATCCCCACTCGACAAATTAAAAGTGGATGAGTGGGACAACATGATCGACATCAACATCAAAGGCGTCCTCTACGGGATTGCCGCCGCGCTGCCACACATGGAGCGGCAGAAATTCGGTCACATCATCAATGTCTCGTCAGTGGCGGGACACAAAGTAACTCCGGCAGGCGTGGTGTATTGCGCAACCAAACACGCGGTGCGGGCAATCTCTGAGGGCCTGCGCACCGAAGTGAAACCCTACAACATTCGCACGACCACCATCTCGCCGGGCGCGGTGGACACGGAACTGCCGAGTCACATCACCGACACAGAATCTGCGGCGGGCATCCAGGGGTTTTACAAAGGCTACGCGATTCCCGCCGATTCGTTTGCTCGTGCGGTTGTGTTTGCCGTCACCCAACCCGAGGACGTGGACATCAACGAGATTCTGTTCCGCCCAACTCGGCAGGAACTGTAAGGCTAAAGGAGAAACCATGCCTCACGTCATCGTAAAACTCTGGCCGGGAAAATCTGAACAGCAAAAAGCCCGCCTCGCTGAGGCCATCACCCAAGACGTGATGGATGTCCTTCATTACGGGGAAGAGTCCGTGTCCGTCGCGTTCGAGGAAATCAGCGCGCAAGATTGGGCGGAGAAAGTCTATAAGCCTGAAATCGTGAAAAAGGTAGCCAGCCTTTACAAGAAGCCCGGTTACACAATGTGAAGATGGAGAATTGTTCCGCGAACCCGAGCCAAATCTACCTACTGATGAAGACTGCTTTTCGTCGCTAAAACAATCGCGTCATTGGACCCGCGCATGCAACTTGGCTCGCCGCTCGCGAATTCCACATCGTCATCGGCGCGCGTTGGGAGTGGTCGAGAAAGGAGGCAGTGGGCGACCACTTTGACCCGAGGGTTCGATTCCCTTCACCCGCTCCATTTCCACCAAGTAGTGCAAGTGAAACGAAGTGGTCGGCAACCGTCCGCATCGGTTCGTTCAACGTCGACGCGGAGCCGCCTGCCTCGTTCAGCAAAAACGATCAGTACGATAGAGTTCCTGAAGGAGGGCGTGCGTGGCCAACAGGTCCGTCTTCATTTCGCCTGTCGTCGGGTGGATGATGGGACCGAGATCGTTGCTCTCGGCTGGATCCGCCGACAGGTCAAATAGGCGCGTGGTTCCCGTACGGCTTTCATGGATCAGCTTGAGCGATCCTCGCCGCTCCCCGATGCATCCCGGACCGAAAGGAGTGTTGAACCAAACGGGGCGAGTTCCGCTCGGACGGATCAATGAGGTGCCGACGGCGTGATGCGCAAACGGTTCCCCGAACAGGTCGAGGCAGGTAGGCAGCAGATCGACCTGGCTGGCCGGTTCATCGATCACGGCTGGCGCTCGCAGATAACCCGGCGCGTGGATCAGCAAGGGAATCTTTAGGTTCTCCTCGAAAAGGCCCGTCTGCACCGCCCAACTGTCATGTTCACCCAGCGGTTGGGCTGTGTCGCCCAGGATGAAGAAGACACATTTCCGCTCCAGTCCCCGTTCTCGCAGCAGGCGCAGCAAGAGACCCAGGCAATGATCTGAATAATAAAACGTGCGCAGGAACATTTCCTTCTCGGGATTGCCCGGAAAATGAAACGCCGGCGTAGCGAAACCGGCCGGAACTTCGAACGGGTGATGGTTGGTCATCGTAAACAGAGTCGCAAAACCAGGCTGTCTCAAGTTCTCCTGACGCGCGACCCAGTCGGCGCAATGCCGCATCAAGAATTCGTCGGGCACCCCCCAGCCTCCTTCGATTTTCGCTTCCGGAAACCGCGCCATCAGATCGTCCGCACCGGCCAACTCCCGGAAACCGTGTCCGCGCATAAAGACGTCGGCCTGCTCAAAGGCGAGGGATCCATTGTGCAGGTACGCAGTGTGGTAGCCCAAGGCGAGGAACAGATCCGGCAGGCCAATCAATCGAGGACATCCCCGTGGATCGGCTTGGACCGGGCACTCGCTGAATCGCGGGGGGATTCCGAACAAGCCGGCCACAACGGCCCGGGCGGTTTGGACACCATTCGCATAGAAATTCCTGAAGAGCACACCCTCACGAGCGATCCGATCGAACTCTGGGCTGGCTCCCACATCGTTTCCGAGCCCCCCGATCGTGCTCGCACAAAACGATTCGAGAAACAGCACGATGAAGTGGGGTCGTTCGCCGCGAAGATCCAATTCAAATCGTCGCGGCCCCTGGTAACCGTGCGTAAGTCGATAAAGGGGCCGCGCCGCATCGAGCAGCGTGTATCGCTCCCTTGGCGAAATCCGTTGGAGGAATTCCGCCGGCGCAAGGTCGGTCGCCGCGGCGCTGTTGGGGCGCATTCCTAACCAAAGCCGTTGAAACTGTAGCCAAATGCTCTGCTGTTCCCAGACCACTGAGGGATGGATCAACCGTTGAATGATGACCGTCGCGACACCCAACGCCACGACCACGCCCACGGTGACCGTGTCAATCGGGACTCGGCCCCAATTCGTGATGGTCCACCAGAGCGCACTGGCAATGATCGCCGTGTAGGCGGCGATGATTCCGATCAGGACCGTCCATCCCACCCCACCCCGGCGAATGGAACCCTTGAAACACCCGATGACCCCGAAAAACGAGAGGAAGTGCCAAGAAAACCGGATGCCGGCCTCCCGCTGGATTAGATGGTCCACAATGATGACGGCATGCGCGAAGACGAGGCAGGCCGTGCTGGCCAGCACCGTCAAGACAGGCTCCACGAAACAAGCACCCGCGAGGGCCGCCCCCAGCGCGATCTCCGATCCAATAAAGACATCCGTGACCAAGAGCGCTGCCGTGGCGGGATAGGACACTCGTCGAACCACCCGACGGCCCGCGGGAGACCGAGGCAGGAAGCGGACCACCACCGGAATTGCCCCACTCCACAAGAGGAGCAGAGCGGCCGACCATCTGAGAGAGCTAATATCCAATGCGTCGGCCATGCAGTTTCTGGCGGCGATGGACGGCTTTGGAGGGTCCCCCAGTCAAGCGATCTCCCAGCGAGTTGGG
>DLVS01000841.1 GCA_003445095.1 Verrucomicrobiales bacterium | reverse complement strand
TTCGTTGAAGTCGTAGACATCTGCGCCAGCACCGTTGCCGACAGCCGCATTGATCGCGGCGGCCTTGCCGGGTTCGGCGAGCTTCGCCAGTTCACGCAGCGAGTTGAGCGGCGTCGCCTTGGCGGCCTCGGCGGTGAGAAGGTTCGCTTTCACGACCTTTTCCTCAAGGCCGGACTTCTCGGCATCCTCGTTCGCCTTTGCCGTTGCGGCATCGGCGTTCACCTTGTCCAGAAGCGGCTTGACCGCCCCCGAGACAGCATTGGCGATCTGATCGCCGATGCCTTTCATCGCTTCCTCGATGGCGTTGACCTTCGCGGAGAGCGCATCGAGCTGCTTTTCGTCAGCCATGTTCAGTGCTCCTGTTTCAGTGGTTTCCCGCTCCGGGTTCAACAGCCCCATCAGTGCGGCCTTCACGCGCTCCCAGCGCCCGGCCTTCTCCAGCCGGTCAAGCGCATCGAACAGGCGAGTGCCTGCCCAATCCAGTTCGTCCTCGGCGTAGTCGATGGCCGAGTTGATGACCTCGATTTCCTCGCTCACGCCCTTGGCGTTGACGAAGATGCCGACACCCTGGGATGGCGTCGCGGCGCCCTCCTGCCCGAGCAGGATGGCGTCGTGGTCAAAGGTGATGTTCCGCGCGCAATGCTGCGCCTCGGCGTCGTTGGTCAGCTCTTCCAGATCGCAGTAAAGCCCGGTGCTGGTATGGATCGCCTCGCCCGCCTCGATCGCCGCCAGAACGGCCTTGCCGCCGGCGGAGCGATTGGCAAACTCGACGTCGATCACCTTGTCGAGAAACACCCGGCCATTCTCGCGACGGGCATTCTCGTTCCACGCCCCGACATAGCCGACATTGATGCCCTCAGGATCGCGCGCCGACAGGAACTGCCCGTTCATCGTCGGATGCCCCAGCGGCGCCGGGGTTCGGTTGAGCGTGAGATAGCTTTTCTCGATCTCGTCCGCCGGATAGCGGATGTCGTTCATCACCACGTCGTCGGGCAGCGTCGCCGAAGGCACGATCACAACCGCGCGCCCGTTTCGCGTCTCGTGCCGCGCGGCCTTGGCATTCGCCACCGACCGGATATTGACCCGGACCCGTTTCATTCCTCGATCTCCTCGATTGCGTCGAGCGGCTCCATATCGACCGCAGCCCGGATTTCGTCGGCAGTGAACACGCCCCGCCCGCCGCCCAGAGGGTCGGAAATGGACTGCGCGTTGATCCCGCTCATCTTCACAGCCCGGTCCATCTTCTCGGCCGGGCCGCTGTCGGTCAGGTCATCCCATTCGATATGCCAGTCGCGTTCAGGGATGATCCCTGCCGCCTCGAAGCGACGCAGCATGTCGCGGATGAGCGGCAGGCAAACGCTTGACCGCCGCGCCATGTTGACCCGCGCCCAATCATCCTGATCCTCCGTCGATGCCCGCTCGCCGGTCTGATTGCCGATGAGGATCTTCTGCGGGATCATCATCGATGCGGCGAAGGACTGGATCGGGGCGGCGAAAAAATGCTCCGGACTGGGTAGGGTGATGCTCAGCGTCTTGGCGGTCATGCCCTGAAGCATCAGCAGACGGTCAAAACCGCGCTGCCAGTCGCCCACCTGATCGTTCATTGCATCGGCGATCTCGGCCTCGGAAACGCCCATGCTGCGCGCCATGTCGGCGAGACGGGCTTCCTTGTCCATTTCCAGCACGGGGGCGGCCTTGGCGTTCTTCCAGAAGCCCTCGCCGCCGGCGCCCTTGATCTTCTCGGCGTCGATCAGGTCGTTGTAGCCCGGCTCCAGCGCGGAGCGGGCATGGATCGTGCCATCGGCTGACCAGATCAGCACCCGGTCAGGATGAACGTCGAACATGCGCGGCTGGCCGGAGGTGTCGTATTGTGACCGGATCGCCGCCTCGTTGAACGTGAACATGGCCGGCTTGCCGTAATCCATGCTCGCCTGATCGGTATTCCAGAGCGAGACGGTCATCTGGCCCGCCCAGACCGGGACGACCTCGACAAGCCCGTCAAGGCCGCCCGGCACCCTTTGCACGGGGGCGGAGAACGGCTGATTGTCACCGTAGCGCAGGATTGCCCCGGCATAGCCTCCGACAATGGAGCGCCGGTCAGCCTCGGCAAGGGCGCGCCACAGGTTGAGATCGTCGAACCGCTGGCGGATATCGCTTTCGGCGTCACTTTCCGCCGGTTTCTCGCTTTCCCAGATTTCCGGGCTGGACTCCCATGTCTTGAGGATAGTCTTGTCCACTGCTGACCGGGCCAGCCCGTTGCGATGGTATGCGCTGTAGAGTTGCTGGAATGTCAGGTCTTTCGGCCAGCCGTAATCGGCGTAGTGATCGTGCTTGGCGTCCTGAAACCATCCGGGGAACAGGTTTTCGACCCGTCGAACCGAATTCATGAGGTTTTGCATCATGCCCAAGGGCATTCTCCAATCCGGTGGCGCGGATGCGGTTCTTGCGGCTCAGGAACATCTGGGCCTGCGCGGTGTCGTTCAGCATCAATTCGGTGAGCGCCCAGACGAGCGCATCGGCCCGGTCAGGCGAGCCTTCGCCGATGTATCCATCAGGACCGAAGAGGCACATCTGGTCCTCCATGTCGGCCAGCCCGCCAATATGGCTGACCCTGCCCTGTTCGTATAGCGCCGCGACCGGCTCGGCCCTCGCGACCTTGCCGCGGCTGGCCACTACCTCGCGGTAACTCACGTCGCGATCGACGGTGCGGATGACATGCTCCACCATCGCGCCACCATAGTTCCGTTCCGCGACGATCCTGTCGGCGGAGAATTCATGATATGCCGCCACCGCCCGCCTGCCCCATCCATCGGGGCTGAGCTTGCAACTGCGGTCGGCCAGCACGTAGCCACGGCCATCGACACCAAGTCCGGCAATCACGATGCCGATGCTGTCGCCGTCATCGCTCTCGCCGCCGGTTCCGCTCGGGTCTACGGCGACAACGATCCGCACCATGTCGGGCGCGACCCTCTTGCGATGGTCGTCGAACATCGCCCTTGTCCAGAGGGCGCCCGGCAGGTCG
>DLVS01000616.1 GCA_003445095.1 Verrucomicrobiales bacterium | reverse complement strand
CACCTTTTTCCACCACCTACTTTTAATCACACCCACGTGTAGCGCCGTCTCACCCTCCTTGCTTTGCCAATTAATATCGATTCCATGCTCAATTAACATACGGGCAGCCTCCACGTTACCCCGGAAAACGGCCTGCATAAGCTCCGGCCCCTGCAATTTCCCGCCCGAATCAAGCAGCAAGCGAACAATTGCATTGTTATGGTGAGACACCGCCGTTAGCAATGGGTGCCAATAGCCGACTTTGTTTACGTCTGCGCCATGGGCTATTAACACTTTAGCAATCTCCACTTCGCCATTTCTAGCCGCATTCTCTAGAGGAGTTCCATTCGGTGGCATGCTGACCCATGTCTCTTGAAGATTTGGGTCGGCACCTAGCTTTAGGAGCGTCTTGACCATAGCGAGGTGCCCACCGCGAACTGCGCTTGCCAACGGACAGAACTCCGAAACGTTGTTAATATCAATGCCCAATGTGAGTAAGGAGCGAACGCGTTTGATGTCCCCGACCCTGCAGGCACGAATGAGGTTATTGCGATCCGTCTTCGTTATTCGCTGCGCTGTTTGTTGCTTGGACCGGCCGTCTTTCATAAATATCACTTCCCTCGCCTCTTCAAGTCTGTCAGCACGTCACTGTACCAACCAACATTTTGTTGATATTTCGCTCCAACTCGAATCCCGTGCCTGGTCTGCGAGACATGGCCGGTTTACCTCGGCGGATTTATTTCTCCACCAACCGGTAGAACGGTCCCTCAACTCGATAGCCCGAGTACGCTTCAATCATCCGTTTTCGTAACTTCACGAAAGTCAGTTCCGGACTTTCCTCAGCGTGAAAAATCGATGGTTGTTTGATTCCCATGTCCCGGGCCGATTGAGCACGGGTCTTCCCCGAGGCCGTCCGAAACTTCTTCGCCAAGCCTGCCAATTTGCCCTCCGCTACGAACTCGTCGTTCACGCGGTGCGATCTTGGCGAATGGATCGCTGCGGGGCCAATAAACTCTTGAATATGTATCTCGTCAGAATACACTAGGCTTTAGGATGAAAACCACCCTGCGACCTCAAGGCTTGGAATCTCGTAACGTCGGCATTTGGATTCGAGTCAGCACGGAAGAACAAGCTCAAGGTGATGCTCCAGAGCATCATCTCGAACGCGCCAAAGCGTACGCCATTTGGAAGGTGCTTGAGGTCTACAACCTAGCCGGCCAATCAGGAAAAGCGGTCGCCAAACACCCGGAAGCCCTACGGATGATGGCCGACGTGAAGCGAGGCCACATTGAAGCTCTGCTCTTCAGCAAGCTGGCTCGCCTATCGCGCAACCTCCGCGAGGTCCAAGATTTCGGCGACTTCTTCCGCGATCACAACGCTGACCTGGTGTCGCTCAATGAAGCGATCGACACGAGCACCGCGGGAGGGCGAATGTTCTTCCACCTACTCGCGGTTTTCGCTCAATGGGAACGGGAAGAGATCGTCGAACGGGTCAATGCTTCAGTCACTACACGAGCTAGACTTGGCCGACCAATCAACGGTATGTCACCCTACGGTTACAAATGGGTGGATCGAAAACTCTTACCGCATCCCGACGAGGCTCCAGTTCGCCGAAAGGCTTACGAATTGTTCGTTCAACACCGACGTAAAGGCACCGTCGCCAAGCTATTGAATGCCTCCGGTCTCCGAAGCCGCAATAATCGACTGTGGCGCGATGTCCATATCCGACGAATTCTGGTCGACTCCTCTGCCAAAGGAATCTACTTCTTCAATCGCATGCGTAAGGCAGGCGCGTGGAAAACAGCTCAGAAACCAGAAAGCGAATGGGGCCAGGTCCTGTGTGAACCAATTGTTCCCGAAGCTTTGTGGAATGAGGTCAATCAGATCATCGAAGAACAGGGCAAAGTGAACCGGTTCCCTGGCCGACTGCCGGCCTACACCTTTAGCAACCTGGCGTGGTGTGCTTGTGGCGGCAAAATGTACGTCCGCAAGGAGGCCACCAAATATCTTTGCCGTAAGTGCAACAACAAGATCCTCGTCGATGATCTGGATGCCATCTGGCATAGCGAAATGTCGGAGTTCTTTACGGCCTCCGACAAGATCGCCACCCACCTGACCCAGGCCAACCAAACGCTGACCGAAAAGCAGGAGCTTCTGGCCGCCCAAGAACGAGCCATTCAGAAACTCCGTGAAGAGATGGCCCAGACCCATCGGCTGTTCTTGGATGGCCACATTACCCCCCAAGGATTCGGGGAGTTCTATCACCCCGCGGAGACGCGATTGAACCAGCTCATGCGGGAGCTTCCCAAACTCCAAGCGGAGGTGGATTACCTCAAAGTGAACCGCCTGTCCGCAGACGCGGTCATTGACGAAGCCAAAGCGATGTACGGTCGTTGGCCGAGCATGAAGATCGAAGAGAAGCGAAAGATTGCCGAAAGTCTGTGCGACAAGATCGTGATCGGTAAGGATCAGGTCGACATAAGTCTCACGTACTTACCTTCTTCTGAAGAACCGTGTAAAAGCCAACAGCAGTTGTAGGAGCCGACGTGAGGAGGCTCCATCTGGCACCCCCCAATCCCGGGTCCAACCACCAAGGAAGACAAGGTCAGAGTCTCGTCATTTCGCCTCCTACGGTTCATGGGAGATGGAGAACGGATTCTGTGGCCTTGCACAGTCGCGAAGAGAGGACAGACTGAGGTCATGTTACCTGCGGTTGACGCCATCTACGAACACGGAAACCTGCGTTTGCTCCAGCCGCTTCCATTGCCCGAGAATACCCACGTCCGGGTAGCCGTCGAGTTGCTGGCGGACGATTCGGAGCGCAAGGAATGGCTGGAGCAGAGCCAGCGCCGGTTGCTGGCAGTCTGGGACAATTCCGCGGACGACGTTTACAATGAGTTGCTCTCGCGGTGAGGTGGTGCTGTTGCCCATTCCGTTCACCGATCTGGGCGGCAGCGAGGTTCGGCCAGCAGTCGTGGTGGGATTGGGCACATTTCCCGGGGACCTTTTCGTAGTCCCCGTGTCTTCCCAGGTGGCGAATACAGATTTTCCGCTGGCCGACTGGAGCCGCGCTGGGTTGAACGTCCCCAGTGGAGTCAAGGGCCAGCTTTGCACCGTAGAGGAGCGCCTTGTGCGGAAGGTCGTGGGACGTATCTCGGCACGAGATCAAAGCACACTGGATTCATGCCTCCGCACATGGTTGGGGCTCTAGTTAGGGACTCTGCGAGCCACCTGCTTGCGACAAGCGTTCGATTTCAGCTTTCAGCGTGGCGATGTCGTTGGTGAGGTCCAGGTCCTTGGCATAGTCCAGTTGTTCCCGGCGGACGGAGAGAATCCGGGGATGCTGGGGAAACTCCTGCGCGAACTGAGCCAACGTTGCATAGGCGTCCTTCGGCTTATCGACGGTGCGCTGCCATTCCGCCAGGTCGAGGAGCAGGCGGACACGTTGCTCGGGCGTTGCTCCCGCAGTCAGAGCACGTTGGGCGTGAGTGATCGCTTGTTTGAGCCGCGACTTGTCGGCAAATAACCGCGCCAGCTTTTCCGCGAGCACGGCGTTGTTGGTCGTCGCCGGAGTCAGCTCGAGGACCTGAATCGCCTGATCGATAGGTCGGCCTTGTTGAAGTTGGTAATTCAGCGTTTGCACGATCATCCACGGGACGAGCGGACTGTTGATTCGCTCCAACTCCTTACCTCGATCCAGTAAGTTGGGTCGGAACGGGCGGTAAAGTGGATCGCCGACCAAGAGGCTCTGCCACGACAACACGGGCGAGCATGCGAGGAACGCTTCGCCCACGTTGAAGCCGAGGGCCAACCGAGAAAGGAAGACACCAAAGTTAGGCGTCATTTGCAGAAACGGCTCGTCCACACAGCCCATCGAAACCGTCGCGCCTCGGCCAACCAGCGGACCCACCCACGACTTGTCCATGCTCCGGGGGTTCAGCGCCGAAAACGAATGCAGGTGATACGCGATGGCGCCGGGCACAAAGTTCACTCGCGGCGCCAGAAACGGCCCCGAAATATCGGTGTCGTACCAGCCTCCATAAATGGCCACGTCACTGAGCGGGAATCCGACGGGCAGTGTGGGCGAGGCGTTGTCGACGTAGGTTTCGAATCCTAACAGGCGGCTCACTCCCAACGCGCTGCTCAAGATTTCATCACCGAGCTTTATCGCCGCATCT
>DLVS01000127.1 GCA_003445095.1 Verrucomicrobiales bacterium | reverse complement strand
CGCCGCGCAAGACCAAGAAGCCATTCGAAGGTGTGTTGCCGAACTTGGAGCGTCTCTATGCCGAGAGTGAAAGCGAGTTCACTCGGAATCGCCTCAAGGCCTACATGACCTTGGCTCCTTGTGATGGATGTCGAGGGAAGCGGCTGAAGCCGGAGTTGCTCGCGGTTACTCTGGGACGGGAAGGTGATCCGTATTCAGTGATCAGTAATCCGGTAGAGACGCACACTCCACTGACTACTGATCCACGGATCACCGATTACTCGCCTAAAATCCCCGGTCTGAATATCGCCGAGTTTTGTGCGCTTTCGATTCAAGCCGCCGACGAGTTCCTCGAGAAACTGACGCTCAACTCACTCCAGCGGCAAATTGCCGGTGAGTTGATCGGAGATATTCGCCGCCGGCTGCAGTTCCTGCGACAGGTGGGATTGGGTTACCTGACGTTGGATCGGGAATCCGCGACCTTGTCCGGCGGTGAAGCCCAGCGAATCCGTCTGGCGACCCAAATTGGAGCTGGGCTGGTTGGTGTGTTGTACATCCTCGATGAACCGAGCATTGGGTTGCATCAGCGTGACAACGACCGGCTGCTGGAGACGTTGCGCCGGTTGCGGGACTTGGGGAATTCCGTCCTGGTCGTAGAGCATGACGAAGACACCATGCGAGCGGCTGACCACATACTGGACTTAGGGCCGGGCGCGGGGCTTCGCGGAGGAGAGCTGGTCGCGCAAGGGACGCCCGCCAAAATTATGGCGAATCCTCTGAGCGTCACGGGACGCTACCTCACCGGTGACTTGCGAATAGAGGTGCCGCGGAAGCGAGTACAACCCGACGCCGACAAGGGCTGGCTGGAGATTTTGGGATGCCGGGAGAATAACCTGCAGAATCTCGATGTGCGGATTCCCTTGGGCACGTTGACTTGCGTTACGGGGGTGAGCGGAAGCGGCAAGTCGACGGTGGTGGACGACATTCTCCGCCGCGCCTTGTTTCGCCAATGGTACGGGTCGAAGGAGCGGCCGGGGGATCACCGGGAGATTCGCGGGGCGGAGCTCTTGGAAAAATGTGTGATTATTGATCAGGCCCCGATTGGGCGCACACCGCGCAGCAATCCCGCGACCTACACGGGCATGTTCAACGAAATGCGTGAACTCTACTCGAAGCTTCCAGCGGCGCGGGTTCGGGGTTACGGCTCGGGGCGCTTTAGCTTCAATGTGCGCGGAGGGAGATGTGAAAAATGCGAAGGCGACGGCGCGCTGGAGATCGAGATGCATTTCTTGCCGCCGGTGTACGTGACTTGCGATGTGTGCGGCGGACGGCGCTACAATCGTGAGACGCTCGAGATTACTTACAAAGGCTTGAACATCTCGGATGTTCTCAACCTTTCGGTGGACGAAGCGGTGACCTTTTTTCGCGCCGTACCCAAACTCCACGACCCTTGTTTAACGTTGGCAGAAGTGGGCTTGGGTTATCTGAAGTTGGGCCAGCCGGCGACCACGCTGAGCGGCGGGGAGGCCCAGCGATTGAAGTTGGCCTCCGAACTTTCCCGCAAACAAACCGGCCAGACGCTCTACCTGCTGGATGAGCCCACGACCGGGCTGCATTTCCAAGACATTGCGAAACTCCTCGAAGTTCTCTTCAAGTTGCGCGCCGCGGGCAACACCCTCGTGGTCATTGAGCACAACCTGGACGTGATCAAGACCGCGGACTGGGTGATTGATCTAGGACCAGAGGGCGGGGCAGGGGGCGGCCGAATTGTGGCGCAGGGGACACCTGAATCGGTGGCTGCGGTCGCCGCCAGCCACACGGGCCGATTCCTGCGACGAGTCCTCGCCAAATCGACGAGTTGAATTAGTCGTGTTCACTAGCGGTTGAACTGAATTCAGGGCGGGGAGGTAACTCGTCTCGTTAGAGATCTTTTGGGTATTGGCCTTGCGGTTGCAAATCCACTTCACTAGTTAACGACGGTCAGGCTTCGAGTTCATGTTTTGTCCGCAATCAACGCTGCGCCAGTGCGCCCACCTTCGAACCGCGCTATGGGGAATCGTCGCGGCAGTGGGCTGGTGGACCACCGTGCGGGCGCAACCTTTCCAAATCAGCGAGGTTAGGTTGGACAGCCAAGGACACCTGCAGGTCGGCTTCAGTGGCGATGCCGCGTCGTACTTTCTCCTACGGAAGCAGGCGTCGCTAAGCGGTCCAGAGGCGGCGGTAGCTTTGAGCCTGGGGGATTCCGGACCAAGTGGCTTGACCGACCCTCAAAGCGTGTCAGCGGGGAGTTCGTTCTTCCGGGTCGAAAAGCGGCCGCTCACCGACCCGCTCGATGTGGATGGCGATGGCTTGGACGACGTGTATGAGCTTAACCGACCCGAAATCTTAGATCCCCTCGATCCCTCCGATGGCGCACAAGACCCCGATGGTGATGGCGCCAGCAACTTGGAAGAATACGGAAACGGCACCGACCCCCAAGTCGCCGATTCGTTGCTGACCCGCCCAACGTTCTCGCCGGCTTCCGGTGAGGGAGGGGTGTCGGTCCGGCGTGAGATGGTGGTGCGATTTTCCCGTCCGCTAGCGGTGGGCACACTGTTTACGTCTGAGACTCTATTTGCGGAATTCGGCGGACGGAAGTTGCTCACGCGGCTCGAATTCTCAGCCGATCGCCGATTGGTGACGTTGTTCTATTTGGAGCCACTTCCAGGGGGCGCTCGCATCCGGGTCTCGCTCGTCGGGGACGCTTTGATCGATGATCAAGGTGAGGAGGTGGATGCCGACGCGGACGGCCTTCCGGGCGGCGTGGCGCGAGTGGATTTTGAGACAACTTCAAATGTTGCCGTGGGAGGAACTGCCATCCAAGGCCAGGTCTTCGCTTCCGAAGTGGTGGCCGGCTCGGGCATGAATCGTCCCTTGGCGGGCGTTACCATCACGGTGGATGGCCGCGAGGAAACGCTGCGGGCGATCACCGACGCAGCAGGACGATTTATCCTCGAGCCGTGTCCGGCCGGCGAGTTCTTCGTGCACGTGGATGGGCGAACCTCGCCGGGGAGCCACTGGCCCGACGGTGCGTATTACCCGTTTGTCGGCAAAAAGTGGTCGGCGATGGCCGGCCGCCGCGACAACCTCGCGCCCGGCAATGGCGAAATCTTCCTGCCGTTGATTGCGGCGGACGCCCTCCAGGTCGTCAGTGCTACTCAACCCGTCATTGTTGAGCTTCCGCCCAGCGCCTTGGTCGCCAATCCGCAGTTGGCCGGCGTACAACTCACGGTGCCTCCGAATGCTCTCTTCGATGAACTTGGCGTGCGCGGTGGCCGCGTTGGAATCGCTCCCGTACCGCCAGACCGACTGCCCGAGCCGCTACCGCCAGGTTTGGATTTTCCCCTCGTGATCACGGTGCAGACTGATGGTCCGCAAAACTTTGATCGGCCGGCGGCGGTTCGGTTCCCCAATCTTCCCGATCCCAAGTCTGGATTAACATTGGCTCCTGGAGCGAAGAGTTCGCTCTGGAGCTTCAACCACGATGTCGGTGCCTGGGAATTGGCCGGCCCCATGACGGTGACGGCCGACGGTCGTTTCGTGGAATCCGATCCCGGGGTTGGCATTCGGCAACCCGGCTGGCACGGCTGGTTTTCACGTGCCTCTTTGGGCAAGAAGCGGAAGAAACCTCAGTGCGAAGGCCTAGGACTGCAGGACGCGTGGGACGTGTTTAAGACCGGATACGATTGCGCGAAGAATTTGAGCAGCGGCCTGCAATTGTTCGGCCACGGAATGGACGTGATCAGCAATGTTAAGACATTGTCCGACGGGCTAACCAAACTGCGCGAAGACTACGACAACCGCATCATCGACGCGGAGACCCTCAAGACGGGCGTCGAATCATTGAGCGCCGCCAAGAACGCGGCCAAGTCATACGTGGAACTGCTCACCGCTCAAAATCCGGCGACCAAGGCCATCGAACTTGGCAAGTGCGCGAGTAGTTTTGCCAAGGTGGGCATGGACAAAGCCTGCAAGAATAAGGCATGTGCCGGTCGGGTCGTTCGAGGATTGTGCAGCACGCTTCAACCGGCGGTCAACGCGGCCGATACCTTGGTGCAAAACTTCAGCGACTTGGACAAATCGATCCGGAGCGCGCCGCTGACCGCCGTATGTACCTCGTTCGACCTATTGGGGACGTCCTTGGGCGTCGGTAGCAACTCGGGCCCTGAATTGTCGCGCGTTCGTCCGCATGCGGATCCTGATCCGCGAATCTTAGCGCTCCTCGACGCCGCGATTCGCGACGCCAATGAGTTCGCCTCGCACTTTGCGCCGGTGGTAACCACCTACGATGCCCTGGTGGTGCTGGATGCCTGGTTCACCTCGGTCCTAACTGGCGGACTGAACCTTCTCGTCGACGACGCTGGTGGTTTGGGGAATGTGTCTTACGCGCTGATGTTAGACGGCGTGA
>DLVS01000134.1 GCA_003445095.1 Verrucomicrobiales bacterium | reverse complement strand
GTGCGCCATTTACCCCGTCAACCACCACGAGATAAGTACGACCCGGACTACAGGAGAGGCGCAGTCGGCTGGTCTTCCCGTTGGCGCCACTGTCGTTGTCGCAAGCTAGGGGAACGAGACCTTCGTAACCCGATGGCGGCGGTTCGAAGGTGTACACTTGTAACACGGTGTCGAACTCACTTCCATCGGTGTCGAGCTCCAGTTCGCCGGCCTCAGGTGGTTCGTACGAAAACCAATACGAAGCGCCTCCGGCAATCCCGCAGTGAAGCGGCTCGGCCAAATCTCGACCGGCGTATACAGTATGAAAAATCTGAGTGCCGTTGTATCCCCGGGTTAATCCGGCCGGGCGAACCTTGGCGAGTCCGCTGGCGAGGAGTTGGCCGCCCACCAATCCGGACTCGAGCGCATCTTCGGGTTTATTACGGGCCAGAGAATTGACGATGCCCTCGCTAGAAATCTGCAATTCGACGGGTGCGCTGAAAAACTTCGCCGTGCCCACCTCCACCCGGATCCGATACTGGCCGACGTTTTCGGGCTGAAAGTTTGGGATGACTAGGGTGGTTTCTTCCTGATTCTCCAGTTCGATGTCGTTGAAAAACCAGTGGAGCTTCGGTTCGTCTCCAGGGCCGACATTGAGAGCCAGAGTTATGGAGTCTCCTCGGCGGGCGGCGCGGTCGGAAGTGGCGAAGGTGATCCTCGGAATGAGCGCATTGATCGGCTCCAAGTGCCAACGGAATTGGATCGGACCGGTCGCGTTCGCGTAACCGTCCACCGCGATCTCGTACCGTTGTCCCGCGCGGACGCCAAACTCGAGCCGACTGACGATTTGGTCGCGGTCGTCGTCATTCTCAGCGACTTCTTTCAGCCGATCGAGCTCTGGATCATTCCCGGGTTCAAGCACGTAGACTCCCAAGAGGGTGTCGAACCTAGCGCCCGTTAAATCGAGCGTGGCCAACCCATTTTCGGGGGCTACCCACGAGATCCACAACGAATGGCCGCCGCGCTTGCCGCCGTGACGTGGTTCGTTGGGTTCGAGGGAAGCATTGACATTGTTTCCCTGCAGCTCGCCGTCCGCAGTAACCACCGTCTCGCGGTCAGCAAACCGATCGCGAAACTCCGCTGCCGCACCGGACATGACCCAGGCGGTGGCCGCCCAAACAACAACCCAGAGCTTGATCGACTTGAAAGGCACTCCCATGACTCTAGGGAACTCGAGAGTTCAGTTCAATTTCATGACCAAAGGAAGCCAGCCGACGAAATCGAGGGATTGCATCCCACGGAATCGTCCCAGATCTGCAACTCTTTCTGGCCACGACCCAAGCATTGCAGTCGGCTTGCCAATTCCCGCCCACAGTGCGTCCGACGCCTGGGTCAGGCAGCAGGCTGCCAAAAATGCCGCGGAATCGAGGACGGGGCGGTCCGGCTGGTCCGATTGCGGACCGAACTGGATTTTACCAGGCTCGTTTTTGGACCACGACCAAGCGGTGCCTTCATTGAGTCTAGGGAGCTCTGCTTAGTCTGGGATGAGGAGAAGACAACCGAGAACCCGCCGCTGACGGACTCCGTGCGTGGTAGCGCTTTGCCCCTGAGGATAGTGAGTCGCTCGGAATTGGACCCCGCTGCCCACACAGCCGATGTCCTTTTCGGCCGCGTGAAGCTGCCGCCGGTGTAGTGCTATCTACTGCCGGAGCCGCTGCTCCGGAGGTTTCCAGCGCCTATCCTCTTCATCGCCCAATCGCTCGACGAGTTGCGTATTCACATACACCGAAAACAAGGTGCCCGGTGCCCCGCTAAGGAATTCGTGCTTCCCACTCTTCGCGGATTTCGGGGGGGACTGTGCTTCGGCTCAGCCAGGCCCGCGCGGCCACGGGGTCTTCTCGCAACCACCAGGAATATTGTTCTGACTGCGCGCTCAAGCGGCGGTCGTGGTCTTCGATAGCGTCCACCCATGCCGCGGCGGCCACGGGATCCAGATCACGCAAGTTCCGGGCGAGGTTAACCGACGCTTCATCCCGCGCGCCTCCAGTGGGCTGCTGGGTCAACCACGCGGCGGCGGTGAAAGGATCCTGGCCCGACCACTGATCGACTAGACGGACTTCGGCCTGCTCGCGAAGCTGGCCTTGAGGAAACCGGGAGACCCACTCAGCGGCCGCGGCAGGATCCTGTTGTGACCAATTTCCAACAATATTGAGTAAAGCCCCATTCTGTTGATCCGGCGGCAGACCGAGAGCCAACTCAGCCGCGCGAGCCGGTTGAGTCCGCCCTAGTTGCTCCGCCACGACTTGCAAAGCAGTGGTTTGGCTCGCGCTGGCGGGGAGGGATTTCGCCCAGGCGATGGCTTCTTCACTGTTCTGTTCCGTCCAGCGATACGCCAATCCCGAGAGGAAGTCCCGCTGTTCAGCGGGGTCGGTAAGAGCGGCGCCGTACGCCGCGGCACCCGCAGGATCTTGATCCACCCAGACGTCGCGCATTTGGTTTACCACCTGACGCTTCAAAGGTCCTTCTTCGAGCCCCTTCATCCAATTGACGGCTCCTTCCAGATCGTTCTGAGCCCATCCGGCCGCAAAGTTTCCCGCAAATTGGTTCCGTGCTGGGCCCGCGGTGAAGGCGTCCAAAAACTTCAACCCGGATTGCGGATCGTCGTTCGCCAGGCGCCAAGCGAGTTGTTGACTCAACATTTGCTGACTGCGCCCCGGCTCCAATTGCCGGACGAATTCCGCGGCCTCAGCCAAGTTTTGGGTGGACCACATATTGACGACGCTCTGCAAGGCGTGGTCTCGCAATTGGCCCGGACTCATGGACAACGCGTGCGCGGCGGCGGCTTTGGGATCTTCGGCGCTCCAGGTTTCCATCACCCCGGCCATGGCGTCTCGCCGAGCGTTAATATTGGGAATCGCCTGCAGCCAGTCGATTGCGGCCTTGGGGTCTGATTGTGCCAACACAGCCGCGACGCTGCGAAACATCCAAGTCTCGCGGGAGCTATCGCTGTGCAGAGCCATCAACTCAGCGGCGCCCTTGGGATTGTCTTCCACGAGGGCTGCCGCGATCTGCGTGAACGCGCTGTCACGGACCTGCCCACGAGGAAGCGTCTCGGCCCAAGCTCGCGCGCCTTCGGGATCCCGCGCGGCCCAATTTCGTGCCACCGTTCCCAGCAATTGCTGACGGGCGGCCGAGCCTTCGACTCCCGTGGCGAGTTGAGCGGCGCGCAACGGATCGGTTTGGCTGAGGCGATCGACGAAAAGGTTCCAGGTATCGCGGCCAGGCCCCGTGGCTGGGATCGTTCGCAAGGCCTCAATGGCAGCCTCCGGGTCCGTTTCTGCCCACCGCCCCAACAGAATTCCAAAGAGGGTTCGGTGCTCGGCATCCGTCAGCTCCTTTGTGGCCGCGCGGGCTGCTGCGGCGGCGTCCAACGAACTCCATTGCTCGAAGAATGGCTGGAGGAATTCTCTTCGTTCGAGGCTGGCGGGGAGGGTTCGAATCAAGTTCAACCCTTCGGCTGGCGCATACAAACCCAAGGCTTCAGCCAACAGACGGGTACCTAGCCGACGGTCGGCACCCTGAGGCAATTGCTGGTGCCACTGGAGCACCGCGGCGGGGTCATGTCGCGCCCAACCTTGGACGACACAACGCAGGCACCGCTCACGCTCCCAGCGAGGAGTCACTGACTGTGCGTAAGCCATCGCCGCGGCCGGCGCGCGTGGCGCCCA
>DLVS01000386.1 GCA_003445095.1 Verrucomicrobiales bacterium | reverse complement strand
AAGGGGTGGTCGAAAAAGGCGAGGGTCGGTTGTCAACCAACGCCTCAAGACGCGACATCTACGTAAGTCGTTGGAGGCGAGGGTCGGAATCGAACCGACGAATGGAGCTTTTGCAGAGCTCTGCCTTACCACTTGGCGACCCCGCCCACCTCAGACCGCGCGCCAATAAAGTCAGTCCGGGTCGGCGGAGCAAGCTTCATTTCCCCACTCGCCACCGAGACCACCAATCTTGGCTCCACCCGCCTCAGCTCAGGGCGCCTTCAACCGGGCGTTCCGAAGTTCCAAACCCGCCTGGACACGACCAGGTGAGCTAGTTCTCGGTTGTGCCACCTTTGGTCGCCGGTACACCCACAGGCTGTCGTCACTCCCTTCACCCTTGCGCAAGGTAGCGACGTACCGCCCCGAAACCGCAGGCGGCTAGGCTGCCTTCTCCGGTTCGACCAGGCGGCCGTCCACCATGTCGACCACCCGAGCAGCCCGGGCGGCGACCGCCGGGGAATGCGTGGCGATGACCAGGGTCGTTCCGCGCTCTGCCCTAAGCTCGAGCAATAGTTCCAATACTTCTGCGCCCGTTTTTGAATCAAGGTTACCGGTGGGTTCATCAGCCAAAATCAATTCAGGCTCGTTGATCAGACAGCGTGCCAGGGCCACGCGTTGCTGTTCTCCTCCCGACAATTCCAAGGGCAAGTGGTCGAGCCGATCTCCCAAACCCACCCGCCGAAGCAGTTGAGTGGCACGAGCCGTGGCGGCGGCTACCGGTACCCGGGCCATTCGCGCCGGGAGCACTACGTTTTCCACGACGTCCAATTCGGGAAGCAGATGATAGAATTGAAAGATGAAACCAACATGACGGTTGCGAAAAGAGGTCAGCGCCGAATCCGACAACGTTGCCAGAACTTGGTCGGCCAGAATGACCTCGCCGGCGCCGGGCCGATCGAGTCCGCCCAGTAAATGAAGCAGGGTGCTCTTGCCGGCGCCGGAACTACCTCGGAGCGCGACAAAATCTCCACGGGGCACGTCCAAGTTGACTCCCCGCAAGACTTCCAGCCTACGGCGGCCCAGCGCGTACGATTTGGTGAGCCCGGCGGCTCGGATCGCTAGGTCACTCATTGCGCAAAGCCTTCACGGGTTGCAGCCAGGCCGCGCGCACCGCCGGCAAGACCCCTGCCAAAATACAAATCACCAACGACCCGACGCAGATGATGACGACATCACTGGGAACCACTTTCGCCGGCAGCGCCGTGAACTGATAGATGGTCGCGGGGAAAAGGTCGTAACCGGTCAGTCGGTTCATCCCGTGCAAGAACTCGTTGCGGTATCGGAGCGCGAGCATCCCAAAGCCCAAGCCGCTCAACACTCCCAGCACGCCGACCACCAGCGTTTGGCCGAGAAACAGCAGGCCTACCGACGCGGGCGTCGCTCCGAGCGCTTTCAGCACGCCGATCTCGCGCGTCTTCTGGACGACGAACGTGATCAGAGCGCTCATGATCCCGAAGGCAGCGACAATAACGATGAAGAAGAGAATGTAGAACATGACACGCTTTTCGGTCGTGATCGCATCCAGGTAGTCGGCATTCGTCGTCAGCCAACTGCCGACGGTGAATTGGTCACCAAGTTCCCGCTGTAATTCACGCGTCGCCCGCAGAGTTGACCCGTCGTCGAAACTCCGCAGGCGCACGCTCAATCCTTGGACACCCTCGCCGTTGCCTTGGCCCCACAGGTCTTGAGCGTCGGCCAACGACGTGACGACGAGGCTCGAGTTCAAGTCGTTCATCCCGAGATCGAGAATCCCGCGGACCGTGTAATCGGCCGCCGTCTGAACTTCGTTATCCCCCCGCCGCTGGGAATCGCGCATTTTCTTCAAGGCCGGTACCGAATAGACCGCCACACGATCTCCTACGCGGACCTTGTGTCTTTGGGCCACGACGTACGGCAACAACAGGCTATTGGGGCCCAACCGAAATTGGCCACTCACGACCGTATTGGTCAGGCCAGACGCCCGGCCTTCGAGGATCGGATCAATGCCGCGAACGATTGTCCCAAAGACCGATGACGGCTGGCCGTTGGTCGGCTGCGTTTCCAGGACGACCTGTGTGTTGATGTACGGTGCGACCGCCACTACCGCCGGATGAGCCGAAATCTTTTGCGAGAGCGCCTGCCATTCGACGATCTCAGGCTGGGTCGCGCTCTCAATGGTGAGGTGGGCGTTAAATCCGATGAGACGTTCCCGAATCTGCAAGCCGAAGCCCGTCATCACCGCAATCACGATAATCAGCACCGCGACCCCGAGGGTGACGCCGAGAATGCAGATCAGGGTAATGACCGACACAAACGTGCGCTTGGGCCGCAAGTACCGCAGGGCGAGCGCAAATTCGTAGGGCAACCCGGACATGACGTGGCGCGGACGCTAAGGGTGGCGCGACGCTTTACAAGAGCGCAGCGAGGCGAAGAGCGGCGCCGCCAAGGAGCGGTTCACCGTGGGCAAAGACGGCGTGCTCGAAGGCCGGCAGTCGCCGTAGGGAACGGCGCAGTTGGCTGGGATCGCGGCAGTACTTGTCGGGCAGGATTTCGAGGCTGCGATCTGGCAGATTCACGACCGCGTCGCCGAAAACCATGAGGGACCGGCGCGGTTGGAACCAAGCGGTTTCGCCTCCGGCTCCTCCAGGCAACGAGCAGAGTGTCCATCCCGGGAACGCAGCCACGGAAGTCCACCGCCGGACTTGGGCCCGGCCAAGGGCAGCGTCAGGTGCTGCCCAAATCTCGGTGGATAATTCAGAGGCCCACTGACCGGCCGCGCGTTCGTGATTCTCATTGGTGAGCACGATGGCCATGACTTCGTTCTTTCCTAGAAATCGTTTACCTACCGGCGCGAGTGGAATCGGATCAAAGACCCACCACCCGGTATCGGTTAGAACCGCGGTGGATGACAGCACCACTCGATGCTGGGGCGAGTAACCCGACCACTGGTATATGCCAGGCAAGATTTCTGCAGCGCTTTCACAAGGATTCATTGAGGCACTAGCAGTTGGCGAGAAGCCGGCACCGGGCGACGAATACCAAAGAAAGGATTCACCGATGACTTTCCTGGCTAAACTGAAGTGGTCAGAACTACTTCACTCGCATGAGCGTCCAATCGGGCCGGTCAGCTTGATTCGACCAATGTTGCATATCCTGCAACTCGCGATGGTTCATCGCTTCGACGTGCCCATCGACCATCCCGGTTACCGCGCGTTTGGAAAATCGAGGATGAACATTACCCCAGGCTTCGGGACCGTCGGCCTCATTGAAATCCTGTGACCAACGGCGAGCCATAAAGTACGGCGACCTCACCTGATAAAAGCCATTCACGATTTTGCCTTCAAACGCTCCTCGGGCAGACCCAAAGACGAGGAGGTTGGCGGGATTCCGGGCATCGGTCGTTCGTAGCACGCAAAATTCACCAAACCGCGCGAACGCTCTGGGTTCAGGCGGCAGTTCCAGATCATCGCCGCCGACGAAAGTGGCGTTGATGCCCAAGGAGGGAAAGACGCTGGCCGCGTAGGTCCCGATGAACGGATCGGACTGCGACTCGAATTGGCGCAACAAGGACGCATTTTCATTCGCGTACATCACACCGAAACTCTTGCCGAGCCACGGAGCGAGTCGCCAAGGATAACGGCAATTGATCGGGTGCGGCACCGGGTTGCCAGTGCGGTCGACGGGCAGCGCTTCGCCGGTGAGGAAATGACGGTAACCTTTGATGACACGGTCTTGGTGATCATTCGCATAGAGCATCCAGCCGAGCATGAGCTGATGGGCTGACGACATCTCGTTCATTTTCTTGGCTTGCGATTTCGCCTTACCCAGGGCGGGCAACAACAAGCCGGCGAGCACCGCAATGACCGCAATGACCACCAGCAATTCGAGCAAGGTGAAGCCCGCGACACCAGATCGCCGACCTCCAGAATGGACTGTCCCAACCACGGCCAAACCATAGCACGCGCCACGCCGGGAGCTTGCGATAAATTGCCAAATATAACGGCCAAATTGCCCCGAAATTTGATCGGTGAACCCCCATCCGCCGGTAGGGCTGCGTTCCACCGCGGCCCCATCCAATTCCGTCTGGCTTGTGGATGTTAGGGCGGAGAACCGAGGGAAGCACCTGGCGACTGGAAGTTGCTTAGGCACGCGAAGTTTCCCTTGCTCGCCCTGTTGGTGACCTCAAGCGCGCCGCGGATCTAGATGGGGGCGAGGTGAAACTCGGCCCCTACCATCCCTGACGTGGTAGCCGACTGCGGAATCGCTCGCCGCCTAGATTTCGGCCGAACTTTCGAGCATATCCCGGGGATCGCTGGCGGAGAGACCGTGCGCCTCGGCGACCGGGCGACTCGTGATCCGACCGTTGGCGACATTCAATCCTCCAAGCAATCCCGGCAAACGTCGGCAGGCCTCGGCGAGTCCATGATCGGCTAGGGTTTCGATATAGCGAAAGGTGGCGTTGGTCAGCGCTTGAGTCGCGGTACGCGCGTAGGCGCCGGGCATGTTTGCGACGCAGTAATGGAGCACTCCTTCTTCGAGGTAGACCGGATCATGGTGCGTGGTGGGCCGCGAAGTTTCGGCGCAACCTCCTTGGTCAATCGCAATGTCGACCAACACGGATCCCGGGCGCATCTGTCGCAACATTTCGCGCGAAATCAGCCGCGGCGCTTTGGCTCCAGGAACCAACACTGCCCCAATCAACAAATCGACCTCGGGAAGCAGGTCGTTCAGATGCGCCTCGCTCGAATAGAGCGTATGCGCCGTGTGCAAGGTGATATCGAGGAAGCGCATGCGTTCAATGTCGACTTCCAGAATCGTCACATCGGCGCCCAATCCCGTGGCCATTCGCGCGGCGTTGACCCCCGAGACGCCGCCTCCGAGCACCACGACTTTGCCGGGCAATACGCCCGGAACACCACCCAACAGCACACCCGAACCTCGCTGGTGTTTGGCGAGGAAATAGCCTCCCACCAACACGCTCATTCGTCCCGCGATCTCGCTCATCGGTTCCAACAGCGGTAAGCGGCGATTTACTTCCACCGTTTCGTAGGCGAGACACGTGGCACCTGAGTTCACCAGCGCGGTAGTCAACGAACGGTTCGCGGCCAAATGCAGGTAGGTGAACAACAGTTGCCCAGGCTTGAGCAACGGATATTCGGAAGGCAGAGGTTCTTTGACCTTCACGATTAAATTGGCCCGGGCGAAAACGTCGTCGTGGGAGTCCAGCAAGGTGGCTCCCGCCTTCTCATAGTCGGCGTCCGGGTAACCCGCCCCTACCCCGGCCCCGCGTTCGACGAACACGGTATGGCCGTGTTTGAGCAGTTGGTAAGCTGCTGACGGAAGCAACGCGACCCGGTTCTCTTGCTCCTTGATTTCCTTAGGAACTCCTACGATGGCCATGCACGGGCGAGCATCTCTGTCCGCCCGGGGCACGCAAGCGCGGGTAGGGCTGCGTTCCACCGGAGCCCCATTCAATTCCGCCTGGAACGTGAACACCCTCGCGGGGAACGGGGGGAAGCGTTTAGCGAATAGTGGCTCGTTATTAGCGCGCTGTTCCCATGCTTTGCTGCTGGTGTTTTCCCCACATGGATCTAGATGGGGGCGAGGTTTAGCCCGCTTCTTCCAAGGGCTGGAACTCACCCCTACCACCTCAGGGAGAAACAGCCACGCGACCATCGGTTGCAGTCTGCTCCGAGGGGACGTAACCTTCCGCCGCTTCACTGGCTCTCCAGGATTCGCTTATGAAGAAACGTCTGTTCTACGCGCTGTTTTTGGCCTGCTTGGGTGGATACGTCTTTATCGGCTCGCAGGTCTTCCAAGCGAGCGCGGCGAAAGACAAAGGCGACGACGCCTATCAGCAACTCGAGCTCTTCTCCCGCATCTTGGAACGCGTCCGCCGCGACTACGTGGACGGCGACAAGATGACGTATGAAGACCTCGTCCACGGCGCCCTCCGCGGTATGCTGGGAAGTCTGGATCCGC
>DLVS01000191.1 GCA_003445095.1 Verrucomicrobiales bacterium | reverse complement strand
AGTCTCGGCGGTGGGGCGCCTGATGAAGCCACCCATTCGGCGATGGCGAATGCGCGGGCCTCGGGCACGGTGGTGTTCGCAGCGAATGGCAACGATGGACGCCAACCCGTTAGTTCGCCGGCGGCTGATTCGTTGGCGCTGGCCGTGTCGGCGCTGGGGCGCAAAGGGACATATCCTTCGGGGGTCGCGCAGGCGGACGAGGCAATCAAACCGTTTGGCAAGGATAAGAAGAACTTCATAGCGGCATTCTCCAACATTGGTCCAGAAACCGATCTCACCGGTCCAGGAGTGGGAGTAATCTCGACCTTTCCCGGTGGTCATGCCGTGCTGGACGGCACGTCGATGGCCTGTCCGGCGGTCGTGGGAGCCGCGGCGCGGATGCTCGGCGGCCGGCCTGATCTGCTGGGCCTCAAGCGTGATCAAGCCCGCTCTGACGCCATCGTCGCCGCGGTATTGCAAGGCGCGAAGCAATTGGGATTTGGCGGTATATTTGAGGGGCAGGGTTTGCTTTAGCCAATATGCCCAAGGGCCGATTCATTCTCCGCTTTACTGGCGAGGGCGAGCCTAGCGCCGACGAATATCAACGCATTCGGGCGCTGCCGGAGCTGCGGGTCGTTGATTCATCAGCGCGCATGCTGTTGGTCGAATCGCCCGAAGCCACGCTGAAACGCTTCGTAAATGAAATGCCGTCTTGGTCGCTCACACCGGAGCGAACGATTCCGTTGCCGGATCCGCGGCCCAAACTCAAAGGCCGGTAAGTTGGAGTGCTAATTATTTGGGGTAAGGCGGCGAAGGCTCCGCGGAGCTGCTGATTTAGCATGTTGCCTATGGCCGCGGGCGGAGCGCTGACCGTCACCAAAACAGGGACGACGGTAAGCGCCGTCTCGTTCCACCTGGGTGCATGGCCTGACCTGACGCGAACAATCGGTGCCGATGGTAGCATTTGGCGCGTCGTTCCGAAGCGGTGTCGTCGCGGACGCTGGTCACCGCACTCCAAAACAAAAACGGGAGTTCGCGCATCACGAACTCCCGCTTCTTATGTGTACCGACCCAACCACTGAGACTCAGTTACGAGCAGCCCAGGCTGGTGCCGCAGTTCAAACAGGTGTGGCATGTACCCGACTTCTGAACCTTGGTGCTGCCGCAGTTCGTGCAGACTTTCCCTTCGGGATTGCCGGCAAAACCAAGTTCCGCCAAGGGCTTTGAACTCGCCGTAGCCGCCTTGGACCCCGTCGCGCTATTCCGAGTGGCGGGTGCAGCGGTGGCGGAAACCTCGGTGGCTTCGTCTTCCACCAGGGCGAGTTCCGACACCGGGCGGTTGACTGCTTTCTTCTCTTCAGCCGCGACGCCGGGCAGCGCGAGCTCCGGCTGCAACGCGTGCGGCGAAGTCGCCTCCCGATAGCCAGGAATGAACTGGCAGGCCATCCAACGGAAGACGTAGTCGATGATGGATGAAGCGTTGCGAATGTCGGGATTGCGGGTGAATCCGCTAGGCTCGAAACGCTGATGGGCGAACTTCTTCACGAGCCCTTCCAACGGCACGCCATATTGCAGCGCTAGCGAAGTTAGCGCGCCGATGGTATCCATCAGTCCGCCAATGGTACTGCCTTCCTTGGCCATCGTGACGAACAGTTCGCCGGGTTGGCCGTCTTCAAAAATACCGACGGTCATGTAGCCTTCGTGGCCAGCGATCTCGAATTTGTGAGTGTAGGCCGCCCGGGTGTCGGGCAGACGCCGGCGTGCCAAAGGAGCGGACATTCCGCGGAGTCGGCCGACTTCGGATTCGAGTTCCGCGAGGCGCCCTTCCAAGTTTCCACCCGTCGCGGCCAGTTGGGCGCTGCCCCCTTCGTTGGTCTTCTTGGTGTTCAGCGGCTGACTGCGCTTGGAGCCGTCCCGATAGATCGCCACGCACTTAAGGCCAAGCTTCCAGGCGTCCACATAGGCATTGCGAATATCATCTGCGGTCGCTTCGGCGGGGAGATTGACCGTCTTCGAAATAGCGCCCGAGATGAACGGCTGGGTGGCAGCCATCATACCGAGGTGCGCCTTATATTGAATGCTGCGTTGGCCTTTGAAGGCCTTGAACGCGCAATCGAACACCGGCAAGTGCTCGGGGCGCAGGCCGCTGGTCGTTACGGCGCCGTCTTCTCCGGTGACATCTTCGATGGTGTCATGCCGCTCGATGTGTTGCTCAATGGCAGTGATTTGGCTCGCGGTGTAACCCAAGCGACGGAGCGCCTCAGGCACGGTGCGATTGACCATCTTCAGCGAGCCACCGCCCGCGAGCAGTTTGTACTTCACTAGTGCAATGTCGGGCTCGATGCCCGTGGTGTCGCAATCCATCAAGAAGGCGATCGTTCCGGTGGGCGCGAGCACGGTGACTTGCGCGTTGCGATATCCGGCGGCTTGTCCACGAGCCAGGGCGCTGGCCCAAGTGGCGCGAGCTTCATCCTTGAGATAGGCGAAGTCGCGGCTCGGCTGAATCTGCTCCACTGCATCGCGATGTTGGCGGATGACTTCCAGCATTGAGGCGACATTGTCTTTAGCGATCGGCTTTGCCACACCGGCGCAGCGCGAGTTGTGATAGCCGGCAAACGCGCCCATGATGCTGGCAATTTCAGCGCTTTGCTCGTAGGCCTCGCCAGTCATGATCGACGTGAGGGCCCCAGCCAAGGCACGGCCTTCGTCCGAATCGTAGGCCAGTCCGTAACTCATAATCAGCGAACCCAAGTTGGCGTAACCGAGGCCTAGGGTCCGGAAGATATGTGAATTCTCGGCGATGTCTTTGGTGGGATAGCTCGCGTTGTCCACGAGAATTTCCTGGGCCGTGATATAAATTCGAGCGGCCGCTTTGAACCGGTCCACATCAAACGAACTGTCCGGGCGCTTGAACTTCATCAGGTTCAGTGACGCCAGGTTGCATGCGGTGTTGTTGAGGAAGACATATTCGGAACAAGGGTTGGTGCTGTGGATCGGCTCAGTGCCTTTGCAGGTGTGCCACTTTTGAATCGCGCCGTCGTATTGGAGTCCGGGATCACCACACACCCACGTGCCTTCGGCAATCAGGTCGAGCAACTTTGAAGCGTCTTTCTCTTCCAGAACCTTTCCGCTGGTGACTGAACGAGTGCACCAGGTTTTGCCGTCGAGAGCCGCCTGCATGAATTCATCGGAAACGCGAACGGACAAATTCTCGTTCTGATACATCACCGAACCGTACGCTTCGCCGTTGAAGGAACCATCATAGCCCTGCTCGATCAGCGCCCAGGCTTTACGCTCTTCTTTCATCTTGGCGGTGATGAATTCTTCAATGTCGCCGTGCCAATCGCGGATGGTGTTCATCTTCGCGGCGCGACGGGTCTTGCCACCTGATTTCACCACGTTGGCCACCTGATCATAGACCTTTAAGAAACTCATCGGACCACTGGGCCGACCACCGCCGGAGAGCTTCTCCTTGGAACTGCGAATGGGAGTGAGATCAGTGCCGGTCCCCGAGCCGTACTTGAAGAGCATCGCTTCAGAGTAGGCGAGCTCCATGATGCTCTCCATGTTGTCTTCCACCGACTGGATGAAGCAGGCGCTGCCTTGGGGATACTCGTAAGAGGTCGAAGCGCGGCGAGCTTCCTTGGCTTGACGGTCCCAGTACCAGTTCCCGCGGTCGCTGTGCTTGCCCACGCCGTATTGATGAAAGAGGCCCACATTGAACCAAACCGGTGAATTGAAGGCGCCGAACTGATTCACACAGAGCCAAGTCAACTCTTCGTAGAACACTTCTCCGTCGGCCGCGCTGAAATAGCCGTCCGCAATTCCCCAATCGGCGATGGTGCGGGTGACTCGGTGAATGAGCTGGCGGACCGAGTACTCGCGCTCGCCGGGCTTCTGGGGATCGCCGTAAAAATACTTCGAACAAACGACTTTGGTCGCGAGTTGGGACCAGAACTTGGGAACTTCGACGTTCTCTTGTTTGAAAACTGCTTTTCCTGTGTCGTCCGTAATTTCGGCAGTGCGGCGTTCCCACTCGATCTGGTCGAACGGTTTGACCGCGGGATCACTGAAAACCCGAGTGAATTTAAGTTTGGACTTCGCCGGCTTGGCGCTGGTCCGAGTGGACCGGCGGTCCGTGAGGGTGGGCTTTGCTCCGCGACGGGCGCGTTTCACCGGGGGAGCCGACACAATCGAATCGTGGGCGTCAATCATGGGAGGTTGGAGTTGTCTCCCACCGGCCAGCGCCTCGACGGAATCCCACCAGGGATCCGAGGGCGATGACGGGCGGGAAAATTGGCAAAAAAGAGCGCAATTCGCTAAAGTTTGGTGGTGGTAGCCACCCATCTAATAGTGGATGGAGAATCATGATGACACCACATATTGTGGTGACAAGCACATTTAAGAGAAAAGTGAACGATAGCCCGGAACATCCTCGACCGCTCACGGTTCCGCGGCCGAGGTGTGATCGTATACGATCCGCCAGCCGCCGGACAAACGCCGAAACAGCAGGGTGAACCTTCCGCTCGGCGCATCGCCGGTTCGTGCTAACTGCCAAGCGCCGGTGACGAATCCGGCGTCGGCGGACAACATTTCGACCTGCACCTCAGAGAATACGACATGGCCCATCGTTGCGGCGTTGGTGTAACGGGCGCGATACCGATCAAACACGGTCTGCCAGCCTTGAGTCACCGTGCCTCCGGAAACGAAGCGGGTCGTGTCCAAGCGCGCGTAACCGTCCATGAATCCGATGAGGTCGCCGCTGTTCCAGGCTAGGACCTGGTTTTGCAGGACCGTTTTAATTTGTGCTTCGGCGGATGAAGCAGGTGAACGGGAAACCGGTGCATTCACGCAACCCGTATCCGCCAGGATAAGACAGGCGAGTGCGCCCGAATTGACCAGCCATCGCGCGTTGAATCGCCTTGAGGCCTTCACTGGGGAAGTGTGGACCAAATGAGACCGTCGGCGACGCGAAAATCCTGGAACACAGACTGGCTCTGCTGGAACAGAGCTCTCCCACTTTCGCTGTGACGCGTCGAATTCTTCGCGCACGTTCCTTTCGAAAGGCCGGGCCGTAGAAGGGGGCCGCCGCAGCGCGACAGCCCTACCGGGTTCATGTTGGCGATACACGGCCAAATCATGGAGGTTCGGATTACCAGGAACCGAGGCTACGGGCGCCAGGCTGATTTAAGTTGGCGAGTGGTTACCCGAGCACGAGCAACGTCGCCTCCCGCCACTGTGATCGAGGTTTCCGGAGCCTTCTCCGGCACGAAACAAAATGACGCGACGGCGATCCCTCCGTTGGCGAACAACTCGACCGAAGTGCGGTCTAAGAGGACTCGGATCCGAATGCTGTCGGTCCAAGGCACAAAGTCTGGGCCCCACGGCGCTGAGAATTCGGATCGACGGCCGGTGGTTTCAGAAGCAGGCCGCAACGGAATCGTCTGGCCGTGCATGGCCAAGGAACCGGGATTCGCGCTCCAGACAATGGCTTGACCTCGCACTTCGAGCGTCACGGACGTCGCCAGGCCGGGTCGGAACTCGAATTCTAGATCCATCAATTCGCGGGCTGCGCCAGGGAGCGCGTAACTTCCGGGACGGAGTGGGCGGGGAAGATCTTCGCGCAAGACGCTGGTGAAGAGATCCCGAATCTCGCGCACCGGCCACTTCACGAGCCGAAGCCCATCGGCCGACGTTTGCAGAGTCAGCTCGACAGGAAAGCCCATCTGCCCATTGAAGGGCATGTCGGGATATTTCCCGCCGCGCATCCAACCGATCTGCACAACCCGGCTTTGGGGCAAATCGTCCCACGTTTGGGCGGCGTAATAATTTGCGCCGAAGTCGGCCATGTGAGGGCCCGACTCCGGAGTCAGTGTTCTCCCGTCGAATCGGCAAATCCAATATCGGCCGTCGGCACCCCACACGACCCAACGAGTGTTCTTGGGGTCGCCGTCCACCGGCAATTCCACCAGGCCCGGACATTCATAAAGTTCCTCGGGGAAGACGCTGGTTTGGGTCCAGGATTTGAGATCCGGCGAGGTAAACAGACGCAATTCGGGTTTGACGTGCCTTTCTCCCAGCGAGCGGTCCGGGCGATGGGGATCCTTTACGCCGACGTAGAGCGGCATAACCCAATGTCGGGTGGGAACATGCCAGAATACCTTCGGATCGCGGTCCCCGACGCCAAGATTGGTCAGCACGGGATTCCCCGAGAACTTGGTCCAGGTCCGGCCGCGATCGTTGGAGTAGGCGAGACATTGAGTGAATGGGTGACCTTTGGACTCGTCGCTGGAGCCGCCGGCTGCGGTGTAGATCGCGACCAACGCGGGTTCCGAACCCACTTGAAAACCCCCGGTATTCTCGCGATCCACGACGGCCGAACCACTGAACATCGTGCCTAATCGATCCGGCTTGAGGGCCAAGGCGAGTGGGGTCCAATTGACGAGATTGCTGCTGACCGAGTGTGCCCAAGTCATGTTGCCCCATTCGCGGCCGAAGGGGTTGTGTTGGTAAAACAAATGGTATTCGCCGGCGTGAAATACGAGGCCGTTGGGATCGTTCAACCAATTGGAGCGAGCGGTGAAATGGAATTGAGGTCGCAGCGTCTCCAAGTATTCCTCCGGCGTTTTCAGGTTTTGCACATAGGGAGGGACTGCGGCGCGATCGCTCAGCACAAAGTGATCCGCGGTGATATGCCCCCAGCCGCCCGGTTCGTTATCGACAATTTCCAGGCGAGCTCGTTTTCCGACGAATTCGTCGAGATCAAAAGTGATCGTGGTCAGTGACTCCTCGTCGCGCCCCGTTGCCGACCGAACCACCTGCCCGTCTACCACCAGATTGACACAAGTCTTGCCGACAACTTCGCCGCCTCCGATGAGGAAATTCAGGAAACGCTGGTCCACGTCGAAGTCGGGAGATTTTAAGGTTCCTACGGCCTTGTCACCGCCGTGAAAAGAGTTAGCGAGACCTTGTCCTCGGAAGCCGTTCACCGGTGCTTGATCCATCAGCGTCCCGAGGGCCGGACCGGTTCCAAAGGCAGTGCCGGTAGCGACCCAGCCGGCGAAATCCGATCCTTCAAAATCGGCAAGCAATCGATCGGCGGCAACGACTCGCGTTAGCCCAATCCACATCAGCCCGACGAGCAATCCGGCGCGGTAACGATGAACCACAAACACACGTAGAATTATGCCGAAGCGCAGGGGTAATTTGTAGCGCCGAGTTTGCTCGGAACCCCATTCGAGCAAAAGAAAAACGCCACCCGAAGTGGCGTTTGCATCATTTTTGTATTGGACAAGCTTAAGCTGGATTGAGGCGTTCGCGGCTCTCAATGCGATCCCGCAGCTTACGCAGGGCGGCCGCTTCCAACTGCCGGATACGCTCCCGGGTAAGCCCGAAATCGACACCAATCTCCTCCAGCGTCCGCGGTTCGCCGCCATCGAGCGCGAAACGTTCCCGGAGAATTTTCTGCTCGCGAGGATTCAACGTCCCCACCAGCTCTCGGATAAGTTCGGCATTGGTCTCCTCACTGACCGAGCTCCAGGGCATTGCCGCATTGTCGTCCGGAACTAAATCCGCCACGCGCCCCGCATCAGGATCATTGCCGAGTGGAGCCTCCAGGGAGGTCGTTCCCACGGTGGCACTTTCCCGCCAGTGCAGGATGTCGTCCTCGCTGACGTTCAGAACGACGGCGAGTTCGGAGTCTCGGGGCGGCCGACCGTTGCGCGCCTCGAAGGCGGTCTCAGCGCGGCGCATTTGGGCGATTTGCTGCACCAAATGAATGGGCAGCCGGATCGCTTTCACTTGGTTGGACAAAGCGCGCTTGATGGACTGCTTAATCCACCAGGCTGCATACGTGGATAACTTGGCACCCTTAGTGGGGTCAAAGCGTTCCACGGCCCGCATCAGGCCGATATTGCCCTCGTTCACCAGGTCGAGCAGCGGCAAACCGTAATCTTCGTATTCACGCGCGATCTTTACGACCAAGCGCAGATTCGCCTTGATCATGTGTTCGCGGGCGGCAGCGTCACCGGCCTGGACTCGATGGGCCAGTTGGACTTCTTCGGCAACCGTGAGCAACGGGGTCTCGACGGCTTCGCGCAAATAGAGCCGGAGTGACGAATTTTCGTCCCAACGCGCCTGAACTCGCTCGGGCTGCGGATCGGGCTGGACGCGGGGCACTTCTGTGACGGGCGTCAACGCAATGCGCGCTACGTCGGCCTGACCGGCCTGGTCAGGAATCAGAGAAATCGTCCGTGCACCCGTACGGTTAGTGGGCGCTTTCGCTCTAGAATTAGATAGAGAGGCCCGACCATGGCTGATGACGGGGCGAGCGACTCGGACCTGGGCCTTCGGGGGGGTGGGTCGGCCGCGAACGGTCACGCTCGAATCTCGCGCCGGGCGGCGATTCTTGCCTGTTGATTTGGCCACGTATGGATTTGCCTTCATTTCTTATTTAGTTGCGCGTTAGAACCGGAATTCTTTCGCTACGTTCAACCTTGGCAACGATCATCAAACCGAACGGGATGCAGAACTTCTACCTCCTCCAAGGCCGCCATTCTTCTTAGCATTCCTGACGCCAAGACTTGACGACTTCTGATTTTAACAGACGCCAAGAAATCACAGAGATTCAGACTGACTTCTGGACCGCCGAGTTAATCCATCCGGGCCAGTACGTCGATATCCACCCCTGGTCAGGCACACTGTGGCACAAATCGACGGTTCTGCGAGTTACGCCAAAGCCGTCACTGGGCGCACGCCGCCGACCGAGTCTCCGAGGCGGTTCTGAACCTCCGCAATCAAATGACTTACGGTTAGACCGTATTTTTGGCGCAGGTAATCCACTGAACTGGCGTGTTCGATGAATTGATCCGGCCAGGCGAGGCGCACCATGGGGGTGGCTACTCCCACTTCATTGAGGAATTCAAGGACCGCGCCGCCATAACCACCCATCGCGACATGGTCTTCCACGGTGACCAAGAGGTCCGCCGTCTGGGCGAAAAACTCGTGAACTGACCGGTCGAGCGGCTTGAAATACCGAGGGTTAATCACCGCAACGTCCAGCCCCAGGGCTGCCAACTTGTCGGCCGCCTCTCTGGCCAGCCGCAGCATCGGCCCGAGTCCAAACAACGCGACCTTGCGCGCCCCAGCAGTTCCGGCGAACCGTCGAACAACTTCCGCCTTACCAACTTCGATCACGGCGGGTTGTTCTTTGATAGGCACGCCTTCGGCATTGCCGCGCGGATACCGGATCGCCACCGGATGTTGCTGGAAGGTTGCGGTAAACATCATGTCTTGCAGTTCGTCCTCCGTGGCCGGAGCCATCCCGATAAGATTCGGCAAACACCGAAGGTACGCGATATCGAACAGACCATGATGCGTCGGACCGTCGTTGGCACTTAGCCCCGCCCGATCCATGCAGAAAATCACCGGCAAATCTTGGAGGCATACGTCGTGATGAATGCAGTCATAAGCCCGCTGCAGGAAGGTGCTGTAAATCGCCACGACTGGGTGGAATCCCATAGTCGCCATACCGGCTGCAAAAATCACCGCATGTTCTTCGGCAATTCCCACGTCGTAGTATTGTTTGGGCAAGGCCTGATCAAGGAGCTTTAGGCTGGTTCCCGTGGGCATAGCGGCGGTGACACCGACCACGTTCTTATTCTGCGAACACAACTTCACCATCGTTCGCCCGAAAACTTCCTGCCAAAGTGGTGCCGCCCCAGCCTTGGGGGCGGGTGTTTGACCGGTCTGGACATCGTAGGGCCCTAGTCCATGGAACTTCTCCGGCTGACTGAGGGCCGCTTCGAAACCGCGTCCTTTCTGCGTAAGGATGTGGATGACGACGGGTTCATTGCAGGTTTTCGCAAACTCCAGAGTGCTGATGAGCAACGGTAGGTTGTGGCCGTCGATCGGACCCAGATAACGCAACCCAAATTCCTCAAACAACAACGCCGAACCGTGTCCTCCTCGGCCGTCAGCATCCAAGGCCGCACCGGTTTGCTGCAAACCCAATGAGTTCGCGGCGCCTTTGATAGCTTCCTCGGCTTTCTGGCCCAGCATCGTCACCAACTGGCCTTGCGGGAGCTTCTTGAGCCAATGGCCAAAGTCATCGCGCAACTTATTGTAGCGCGGATTGGTGGTTAGTTTGCCCAAATAAGTGGCAATTGCCCCAACATTCTTCGCGATGGACCATTCGTTATCGTTAAGGATCCCAATAAACCGCTTCGTGGTTCCGGCGATGTTGTTGAGTGCTTCGAACGAAATCCCGTTCGTCAGTGCGGCATCCCCAAAAATGCAGACCACATGCTCTGACCCCCCGCGCTGATCCCGCGCCGCACACATTCCCAATGCCGCGGACAGCGCCGTTCCCGCGTGTCCGGCCCCATAGCAGTCGTGCTCGCTCTCGGTACGCAACGCAAAGCCATTGAGGCCGTCGGTGGTTCGGATTGTGTGGAACCGGTCCTTCCGTCCGGTGAGCAGCTTGTGAACGTACACTTGGTGGCTGACGTCCCACACGAATTTGTCCCTCGGCGTCTCGAAGCAGCGATGCAAGGCGATCGTCAGCTCGACTACCCCTAGATTGGGGCCTAAATGACCCCCGTTTTTGGCCAATTTTGTGATCAACTCCTGTCGGATGTCGGCCGCGAGTTCAGTGAGTTGGTCCGGGGTCAATTTCCGGACGTGTGACGGATTATCCACCATGTCGAGATAGCGACTCATGCGTTGGTTGAATGAAATGGCATTGGAGAATGAGTAATTTTGGCGGGTCTGCAAGCCCGCCGAAGTTCAGGGCGCAGTCGGAGCGCCGGTTAGTTGGACTTGCCGAGTCTCCCAATTGCCGGCCAGATTCTTTTCCAGCTGTTGGACCCGGACCTCCGCCGCGGCCAAGTGGTTTTGGCAGATTTTGGCCAATTGCGCGCCTTCTTCGAACTGAATGAGGAGCTTTTCCAAGGGTAGCTCCGCGGCTTCCATGCCCTCGACGATCGCCTCAAGCTTAGCCAACGCCTCCTCAAATGGAAGCCTGGGATCAGAAGCGCCCTCGGCGGGCGAGACGGCTTTGGCAGTTTTGGACATGAACCAGCGGACACTCTATGGGCAGGGGGCGGGCATTCCTAGCTGGAATTTCTGGCCCGTCGTCCCGGTCGCGAATGGCGTTCAAAGAATGCTCCCCGCCCGCGGTGCCGAAATCCGCCCTGGCATGTAGCGACGGTGAAGCGTGCCAACCCTATCTGAGAATGGCAGAGAAGCGGGGTACCTACAGGGCTGGTTTGACCTAGCCGCGGTGAATACAGTGTTTCCGGTCCGGTGGATTGAAAACGCTCTAGGTCTAGTGGACGCCCTCAGAGCATTGCCGTGCAGTCGACTCGGCTTACCAAACCTAGCTACCATACCCGCAGATGAAAACGTTACGTAAACTCAGTGTCCTGACGATAGGACTATTCTGCCTGCTCCTATTCGCCGTGGTCGTCGGAGCTGCACAACTGGGAGATGAGGCTTCGCGGCGAGGGGTGTCGGTAACCACCAATGATTTTTCGAATGACGCGCGGCAAACCGCGCATCCGACGATGGTTCCACCTGTTTCATCTGGGCACACCTGGGTTGAGATAGCCTTCAGTTGCGCGGTCTTGCTCTTCGGATTGATCCTCGTCGGCGTACAGAGCTTTCTCACCATGAAGGGCAAATTGTCCGAGTCGGCGGCCTTCAAGTTGATTGGCCTGACGGTTGTAGTGACCGCCGGGCTTTTCGTGATTCCCGCGGGATACAGCCAGAACCAAATGACTCCACTAATGGGACTCCTGGGTGCCATTGCGGGTTACTTACTCGGCAAGGACAATCAAACCACGAAGAGTGGCTCCTGAACCCGGACTCCGAAATGGTTTTGGGAGTACGTGTGTCCCGAGTGCTGATCTTCAAAGGCGAGCTCCACGGCCCACCTGACCCGGTGGTAAATTTGGAGAACTGTACGGGCAGACCTCTTAACGCGATGTTGCCGCCCAGGCCAGTCCATCCGCTACAGCACCAACGTCAATCAAGCCGTCCACCGACCCCTTCTGGAGATCAATCACCGCGACCTGTTTGCTGGCGTCGCAGGATACGTAGGCAACGGCTCCGTCAGGACGGACCAGAACTTCTTGGGGTGCTTTGGGCACTTTTATTCGCTGGGTGATTTTCATCGTGGCTAAGTCCAGGAGCGCAACTTCGTTGAGCTCAATCATCGCCATGACGAGGTATTTACCGTCGGGCGTGGCGGCGGTTCCAAAGGCGATGCCCGGCAGCGGTGTCCAGCCGCTGAACTCCTGTTTCGCGGTGTCGATGCTGGCCAGACGCGGGGTTAATTGATCAGAGGTGAAGGCTATTTTGTCGTCGGCCGAGAGTGCGATCCGCTGAGTGATTTTGGCGATGGGGATAACCTTGAGAAGCTTCTTGGACTCGAGATCGAGCACGGAGACGCTTCCAGGAGCCACGTTGGCCGTGTACCCACGTTTCCCATCGCGAGAGACGGCGAGCATGTGTGACTGCTCGGCACCAGTGGGAATGGCGCCGACAACCTTGAGCGTTTTCGGGTCGATGATGGAGACAGAATTCTCGAGCTCAGTGGTGACGTAGAGCAATCCGGCTGTGGAACTGAAAACTGCGCAATGAGGGCGAACGCCCTTCCCGAAATCCACCGTCCCAACGATGGCGCGTTTCTCCAGGTTGATGACCCGAATGAGCTGGCCGTTGGTGCCCGGCTTGCCCACGCCCGAGTCTCCGAAGATGGGCACGTATGCGAGGCGGCCATCCGGCGAGGCTGCGACCTCGTGTCCTGTCGTGCCGTCTTCGGGCACTACGGCGATCTGCTTCTTCGACACCGGATCGACAATCGACAATGTTTTGTCGCCCTTGTTCGTCACGAGCAGATAGCCGGACGAAGGTTTCTCCGCTCCGAGAGCCGATGGACCAAGAGTCGCTAGACCGGCAACCGCTGCGGACAGCATCCGCAGGTGGTCCCGTCGAGACTGTTGGACGGAAAGTGCGGACGGGTTGAATGAAGTTGGCATTGCGTGAGCGATTTGGACTTGGGAAGTGAACGGAGGCTTCAAGAAGCTTTCTCCGGGAATAAAACGGTGGGGATGGGCTTCAACGGCGGAAGGAAGCCAGGACCGACAAGGCAATCAAGGCGGACACTTTGAAGCGCGTTTTCATGTGGTCAAAAGGCTAGCCGGCGGCATCGGAACACTAATACGTAACAATTCAGGCCAATCACGAATCGACAGCGATGTCAGAATCCAAATTGGACACGGCTGAAGAGCAAATTCTCATCCTGCAGCGTCGAAGGATTCTGTTCGCCGCCTTCGAAGCTCACGTGCGAGTAATCCAGGGTAAGTTTGATATTTCGGTTGAGGTACCAATTGAGGCCTACGGACCATTCCAACGCCTCGGTAACCGAGGCCAGCGGGTTGGCGAAAACGGGGAACAGACTGGGGTCAAGGTTGAGCTGGCTAACCCGGGCCGCTGCTTCAAAGGCGCCCCAGCCATCTCCCGAAAAGTTCAGATTATTCCGAGGCGACACCGGCCGCCATCCGTTGTCCTCGCCGGTCAAAAAGTACGACGCAGCTACCTGCCAGGCGCGGTTGTTCGCATTGGCCATCTGGGTGCTGTTGCCGGCGACCCGGGCAATTTCCTGATCCGAGGTCACCCATTCCCAATACAAACCGAACGGTCCGTAGTAATACCACCCTTGCGGAGTAAACCGCCAGTGCTGTCCGTCGGCACTCACCAGCGGCGAGTTAGTGGCCCCGGTACCGCTCAGGTAGTTGAAGATCCGCTGTTGGGATGGCCCGCTGATCGTCCGCAACGGGCCGAATTGATTACCGATTGTCCCGGCCACGCCCACTCCGAATCCGCGAAGCAGTTTGTTGTCGCTGTTCTTGAACGGCTGCGTAAAGACGCGCCACGTAAAATCTTTGTCAGAATCGGTGTCGAAGTCGTTGCTGCCGCCGTCGGGCGCTCCGTTGAACACGCCGGTCTGATATTCCAAAGCCCCTTGGAATGCCTCGCCCCGCAATTGGAAGCCGACATCCCGATTGGGTACCAACGCCGTCGGAAACGCGCGTTCTACAAAAGTCAGATTGGCTGCCGACTGCAGCCGCTCAAGGCCCACTGGCTCCTTATCTTTTCCGGCGCGGACTTGGAGCCACGGAAAGATCCGAGCGTTGACGTAGGCATCCTGCAACATGTTGTTGTTATTGACCGTCAGGCTCTGGCCCGAACCGAAGTCGAGCATCACGCGGTAGTCGAAGCGGTCGTAAACGGTCCCTTCGAAGATCGGACGAACCCGGCGCATCAGGAACGTGTCCGTGCCCAAGGAATCGCCCAAAAACATCCGGCCGTCGACTTGCGCATAACCCCGAAAACGGAACACGAAATTGCTGTCCGCCGAACGCACACTCAGCCCAGTTGGACCGAGGGAAACCACCGGGGCCGTCTTGGCCTTTTCAGACGCAGCTTTGGCCGCCGCCTCGTCCTTTTGCTCGATGACCTTAACCTGCTGTTCCACCGCGACGAGGCGGTCGGCTTCGGTTGGCGGTGGATTCACCGCGGGGGCTGGAGCAGCGACGGGAGCGGCCGGGGCTCCCGTTTGCAATTGCTTCACCTGTCGTTCGAGCTCTTCGACTCGCTTGAGCAACGCGGCGATGGTCGCTGCTTGATCATCGGCCGTGGCGGACAACATAACGGCAAGCGATGCGCTGAGAATGGCCATCGCGGCCCAACGAGTAATGTGCATTTTGTGGGTTGCGCTGCGGTGAAGACGATTCCCGTGTATCGGGTCAGTTCATCGCAACGGGCCGGATTTAATAACTTCCGCGGTTTCTCTGGGGCAACAGGTTCCTTCCTGATCTCCCTGTTTTTACCGAGCCCAGCGTCGGTTCGCGCTTCGGTGCCGACTGTTCGAGGGAATTCCTCCGATCCAACCAATAGCCTTTCACGCAGGACACGCCATGATGAAGGTCACCATCGGCTTAATTGCGATAGGCTTTATGACAGGACCCGCAACTACTGCTCAGCGATTGAAAGGCCGCATCCGCCTTATCTTTGGAGGGTACCGGACTATTCAGAATCCGGTGCAGGTCAAGCGCCGCCTTCTCGGCCTTCACTAAGTGATCTTGATAATCTTGTTTCCGCGCGGCGGTATCGGTCGAACGAAGGAGTTCTTTGAATAGTTCTTGGAGCAACAACGCTTCATGGGCGGGGCTAAGATCGGGATGTGCCGGCGGTTGGCGGTAGCCCGCTTCTTTGATCAATTTCAAGTGGTCGAACCGCAAGTCGATTTCGACCATGGCGTCGACCAACGGGGATACCTCCACGCGAGCCGGAAACTGATCGGGAACCTTCGCCAACGTTTCCTTGGACGGACGCTCGAAAGTTCCAACTGATCGGTAGAGGCCGGCATAGTTGGTGGCGGTGCCTGCTTGCTTCAACCACTGAAGGGCTTGCTCCGAAGTCCAACCTTCCGACGCGATACACATCACCGCCACCGC
>DLVS01000217.1 GCA_003445095.1 Verrucomicrobiales bacterium | reverse complement strand
GGTCGCCGACAAACGCGCCAGCCCACCAACGCTAGCCTCACCGCCCATTGAAAACCCAGCGCTGGCGGACGCTCCGAACCTAGCCGACGCTCCCCCGCTAATTCCGCCACTGAATCCAGCGCTCGCGCCGGCACTAAATCCCGCGCTGACACCGCCGCCGATTCCTCCGCTAAGGCCACCACTGATACCAGCGCTCCCGCCCAGTTCTACGCCAAGTCCGCCGCCGGCACTGGCGCCGAAGCTACCCCCGGCACCCGCGAACGCGATCGGGCCACTCAGTTCCACGGTCGCTCCGACCGCTAAGGACCCTTGGAACGAGGCGCGCAGGCTTTCCGCTCCGTTCGCCATCGCAACTCCCCGGGCGGCTTTGGGTGAATTCCCCTTGTCCGCTGCGCCAGCCGGACTAGTGCCCTGGGTGGTAACAATCGATGAGAGGTCCTCTAAGAGACCCACGTCAGCTGGGTCTTTCTTCTCGCCTTGCCCGAATACGTTGTCTTGTTGCGATAGCGTCATGCTGACGGTGGCCCGAAGCGGAACCCCATCAGCGCTGAAGAAATCAATGGTCTCTTGATATCCTTCAGTGACGCCTTGGAACACTAAGGCCCCCCAATCGAATTTTACCGTCGGCGGTGGAACTTGGGTTGGGTTGCTTTTGCTGGGCGCTTTGAAGTTTTCCGGGATGACCAACTGTTGAAGTTTCTTCGTGGTATTGACGACGTTTTCGCCGGTGTCGGTCGTGTCGAACAGCAGTTCGAATTTCAGTTTGGCGGTGGCCTTCGCAATGTACTGCTTGGGACCGTTCTTGCTGTTGTCCTTGAGCTCGCTGCTCAGCGTCAATTGGAGGGACGCCGGATTGAAATGAACCTGAATCGACGGATCATTCTTCGACGGCTTTTTCGTCAGCACCGTCAGCTTGGCGAGCGTAATGGCGGGAAGCTCTTTCATAGGTCAGAGGAAGGTGAGGCCCTCGTGCGCCAGATGGAGTTCCTCAATGCCCACCTCTTGGCCGCGGGCATTCAGATCAGCCGCCTTAAACTTGATGGGCAGAGCACGTTTGAGCTGCACGCTCCAAACCGGCTTGGTAAACTTCTCATCCGGATCCCCCACTTTGATCGTCACATCGAATCGCACTGCGTACTTCGCCTGCTCGTTGACCTTCGAAAACCAATTCCACAAATCCCGCTTCGTGGTCATTCCTCGTTTGAGGATTACTGTCGCGAAGGTGACTGGACCGCATCGCTGAGCCGGCCCGTAGTTAGCCCCACCGGATTTGATCACCTTGGGCTCCATGGTGGCTTCGAGGCCCGTGCAATCGGAGAACGAGCCGGCACAAATGGGCACCGCCTTCGCCGAGGCGCCTTTGCGCAGTGGATAGCCCAGGAACTCGACCTGAAACCGGAACGCGATGAGCGGATACTCCGTGTCAGTCATGCGGCCTCCTTTCGGCCCGCCGACCAGCGCGAAACTTGGCCCCCCTCATCCATACTCAACACGACATTGATCTCGGTAATCGGCGCCGACGCGGTGAATTGAATCGTCACGAGTACTCGGCCAGCATCGAGATCGTTTTGAGTCATGGTGCTTCGGTCGCACTTCACGGTGAACGCCTCGTCCACCGAGACTCCTTCCAGCGCGCCGTCATGCCACAGGTCAGTGAGGAATCCGCCAATGGAATCGCGCAAGCGTCCCCAAAGCTCTTCGCCGTTATTGTCAAATACATGCAATTCACCCGCCAAACGAGCGGCGCGCACGATGGCTGACACCAATCGGTTCACGTTGGCTGGGCGATAAGCTTCATCGCCGTCGGTGGTCACATCCGAGAGGAGCTCGATCCCCCCAGGCCCTGGCCCGATCAACGAAACCCGGTCAAGCAGAGCCCTCATCTCTGGGTCCGTTGCGGGTACGATCCGCTCCAGTTCATTGCGGCCCAACTCCGGCGTGACCGATACTACTGCGGGCAGGCGAGTTCCCGCCGCGCTTTGAAACGTGCCCCGAACCAACGCATTGTTGGCAAGCACTCCGGCCAGTAGGCCGTCGGGAGGTTCAAGGGCCTCGGGGATTCGAGCGCCGTTGCGAAGCCGAGCCCAAGGATACGCCAATTGAACAAAGGCCGCCCCCACCTTAAGGAGTGGAGGCGGCGTCTGCTCGCGTGCAGCCGCGAAAAACTCGATGGTATCCCACTGGGCCGCCCGCGCCGCGGGTTGATCGACCGGCTGCGGCACCGCCGCAACGAGTTGCACTTCGCGTCCGTGCGCCGAGAGGAACCGTCCGACGCGCGCAACGAACGTCGCCCACCGTTGGAATCCGTCGCGGTCGCAGCGAGGGGCCGCGAAGGCCAGTCGTCGAAGGCCCGGAGGCGTCGGCAAACGACTTCCGCACTCGACAAACAACTCGGGTGAGGTCGGCGGCGGGGCGGGACGGGGTGCCGGAGGAGGTATGGCAAAGAGGTCGGGCAGGTCGGGCAGACACAGAAACGAGACCTCGGGCAGGCCGAGAACGTGAGCGATGCCACGCCAGGACTCCCGATCAAGAGTGCTGAACTGATGATCCCGAGGAAGCAAGTCATACTGGCGTTCAGAATCTCGCCGCCCTTGCAACGGCCACGGATCGCCCGCCGCGACAACCCAGCACTTGCGGCCACCCGCGTCAAAGAACGCTCTTACCGCGGCTCCCAGATAAGTGTCGGCCGAATCACCGCCGTTGGGTTGCGCGGAACGCTGGTCCCAAGCAAACCGATCGTCGAACACCTCCCACGAATCGACTTCCACCGGCCGGTTCGATACCGCGCCGCGGCGGCTGGTCACGAAGCCGACGAATAAGGCGATATCCGCCCGCAACGGATGAGCCGCTACGGGTGCCGCGACAGTGAATTTGAGGCCCGCCATCGAAGGAGGCAGCGCACGCAGGCGCCACGACGCAGTATGGGTGTTGAATCGACTAGGCCGGGAGGACTTCGAGGCTCTCGCTGGAAAGCACGAGTTCTTCCA
>DLVS01000011.1 GCA_003445095.1 Verrucomicrobiales bacterium | reverse complement strand
GTGGGGCTGCGTTCCACCGCGGCCCCATTCAATTCCGTCTGGGTTGTGGATTTCGCGATGGGGAACGAGGAAAGGGTTGGCGTGTGGCGTTCACCATGCTGACCTCGCGGCGCATTCACCCGCGCTGCGGTTTAAATGAGGAAGAGGTGGAACTCGTCCCTACCACCTCCGCGTCCCTACCGCGATCAATGGTTGAACAGAAACTCTTTGGTGTTCAGGAGGGCCCACAGCGTGTCTTCGTAGGCCTCGCGGCGAGCCTTGAGCTTCGCAGCTTCGGTTTCCTTCTCATCCTTGCCGTCTTTTACGGCGGCCGTCTTCTTGGCGAGATAATCCTCCGCTAGCTTGAGCTCCCCAGCCTGCGGATCGCGCGCATAAGCGAGCCGATAGAGTTCCTGGATCTTGTCGGTGTCGGGACGAGACGTATCGCCCGCCAGGCGCGCTGCTCGATTCGAGTCGGCCGCCAGTCGGTCTTGAATGTCCTTGGCGTTCAGCAAGTGGAGGCTCTGACTCAACGAAGCATCGGCGCTCCGCTCACATTCGCAGGCACTGTTACCTTCGGGCCGGCCGAAGACGGTGAGGAAATAGTTTCCCGCATTGAAGCTATTGTCCGGCAGATCCACCGCCCGAGTTCCCGGCGGCAAGCCTTCAAACTTCGATTCGCTACCGATCATCGTATTGACCGAATCGTAGAGTACTTCGGCACCCAAACGCCGTGGGTAGTATCGCGAGAAATGATGCCGGTCGCGTGCGTTGTATTGATTAGGTACGGCGCTCAACTGATACACCGTTGAACGCGTCAGCGTCCGGACCAGTTCCTTCAGGTCAAAACCGCTCTTAACAAATTCGGCCGCCAAGGCGTCGAGCAATTCAGGATTCGTCGCGGGATTGGTATCGCGGAGGTCGTCTTCGGGATCCACCAAGCCGCGATTGAAAAAATGTTTCCAATAGCGGTTTACCAGCGCCCGGGCGAAGAACTTGTTACCGGGCTCGGTGATCCAGTCGGCGAGCGCTTGCCTCGGATCATCGTCAGCAGACAAGCCATCGATCGCGTCACCAAGTCCAACTGGCTTCACCGGCTGTCCCGTTTTCTTGTTGGTCGCTTGCGGCATCCCGCGCCGATGGATGATCGCCTCTTCGCCTGGTTGGCTGCCGGGTTTGTAGGCAACCTGCGAAAAGAAAGCGCCGAAACTCCAGTAATCCGCTTGGCTCCATCGCTCGTAGGGATGGTGATGACACTGCGCACATTGCAGCCGCTGTCCGAGGAACAATTGCGCGGTATCCTCCAACTGTCCCTGCAGCGAGCGGACCTGGCGATACCAGGCCACCGGAGGATTTTCGCGGATGTCCCCCGAAGCCGCGACGATGGACCGCACGAACTGATCGTAAGGAACGTTTTGGTCAAGTTGGTCGCGAATCCAATCGTGGAACGCATAGGTTCCGCGCGCCTGCTTGGCGTCATTGCGCTTATTGCGGAGGAGCGCGTTCCACTTGTTGGCAAAATTCTCGGCGTAATCCGAACTCGCCACCAATCGGTCGATCACAGCGTCCCGGGCCTTCAATCGAGGCGTCGTCAACGTTTGCCCAGATTCGGTTTCAGCGGCGGCCCCTTCGGCCTTCAGTTGGCAATCCGCGTTGAATCGCGTCACTTCGTCCGGCGTCGGCAACCTCCCGGCGATATCAAGGGTAACGCGGCGCAGGAAGGTCGCGTCGTCCGCCACTTCACTCGGCGGCAAGCCCACTTGCTTCAGTTTCTTGAAAACGAGTTCGTCCACAAACGTCCGAGCGACGGGGAGTTTCGTCACCGACGCTCCCAGGGGCACTGTTCCACGGAAGACCGCCACCCGATCCCGGTACCGCACCATCACCGCGACTTCGCCCGGCTGATTGAATACCTTCACGCGGCCCAACGGATCGGTCGCGGCGATGTCTTTGTCGTTCGGCTCGTAGAGGGCCGAACGAGTTACGTCTTCGGTTGAGCCGTCCGAATAATGGGCCGTGGCGACCAACTGTTGTTCGCCATTGAGCGCGAGTGTTCGTTCGGTCGGGAACACTTCAAGTCGGTCTAGCGATGGCGCATTGGTGCGGCCGAGCGGCATCCCTTGAGTGATCCAACGGACCAGCAGATTGTAATCATCCGATCCGGGCTCGAGTCGTTTGCCACCGCCGTGCGGGAGTTGGGCCGCTCCTTTGGTTAACAAAAGACTTCGCTCCGGCGCGGCGGGAAAGATTCGGCGCGCACGGGATTCCTTAACCAAATGATCGTAGTCTTCGCTCGGCTCGAATCCGAGCAACGACAGCCGAAACCCGTTTTGGCCGGCCGCCTTGCCGTGACAGCCACCCCCGTTGCACCCGTTCTTGGTGAAAATCGGAACGATTTGGTTGGCGAAGTGAATGGGCGAGGGATGAGCCGCGTTGGTAACGGTGACGGGCAACGCGGCCTTCGAGCCGTCAGCCAACTGAGCGATGATGGTCGCCTGGCCGTCCGCCACGGGGCGAACCCGCCCCGTGCGATCAACACCCACAACTCCCGAAGGTTCAGATGACCAAGTAACCTCTCTGGAGACATCGCGATTTTCCGCGGTAGTGACCAGCAACTGTTGTCGCGCATCTTGCGATCCCAGGACCAAATTGGTCGCACCTTGGCGCCATTCGATGCGAAGTGCATCGGCCTGCACGGCGAATCCGAGGATTAGTCCCCCGACCCCGAGCGCGAACACGGAAACCCCGCTGAATCGTGGCCCTTTCATCGGCGATTCGATATCATCCTACCAACTCCTTCATCGGCTGACATCCGTCCGGCACTAAGTACTGCGGCCGCCCGGTCAGATCCGGAATCGTCACTTTGTTCACGTCGAGACCCAAATTGTAATACAGCGTCGCAAAGATTTCGCCGAACTGAACCGGTCGCTCGTTGGGTTCTCCCCCTAGCCGGTCGGTCGCACCAATGACTTGGCCCATCTTCATCCCACCGCCCGCCAAGAGCGCGCAATTGGCGCGAGGCCAATGATCCCGGCCCGCGTCCTTGTTGATCGTTGGCGACCGACCGAATTCGCTCCACATGACTACGCTTACATCGCGGTCGAGCCCGCGCTCATGCAAATCTTCCAGAAGAGCACTCACCCCTTGGTCCAGCAGCGGCAAGTCATTCCGAGCGTTGCCAAAGTTATTCCCGTGGTAATCCCAGAACCCATAAGCAACCGTGACGAAACGTGCTCCCGCTTCGACTAATCTCCGGGCGATCAGGAATTGTTCGTTCAACATTGGCGCGGCATCCCCATGGACTTTCGCGTCCCCCTTGCCGTACCGCTCCAACAGTTTTGTGTCCTCGTTCTTCAGGTCGAGGGCTTGTAGAAGTTTGCTCGAAGTCAGCATTCCAAACGCCTGCTGATTGAATCCGTCTAGCCCCGTCATCAGCCCGCTCGAATCGACGTCGCGACGAAACTGGTCGAACGCCGTCAATAAGGCACGCCGATCAGCCAAACGCTCAGGGGTGATCCCGTTCAGTACCATGTCCGATTTAGCGTCCGCCGCCGGCCGAAACGCATCGTGCGACACACCAGCATAGCCCGCATTCGCCGCGTTGTAGGGACGGTGCTGCATCCGCGGTTCGAGCCCGATGAAAGCGGGCACCGCCGGGTCCGCCGGTCCCAATACGTGCGAGACACAGGCGCCCAAAGTCGGCCAACCTCCCGGGGGTTGGTTCCCTTTCCGGCGGCCCGTTTGGCACATGAAGTCCGAATGATCGTCCACGCTGTCGGCGAGGGAACGGACCAAAGCAAATCGGTCAGCCAGTTTGGCGAGCCGTGGCAGGAGCTCGCAAATCTCGATTCCTGAAACGTTCGTCGGAATCGGTTTGAACTCTCCACGGATCTCCGCCGGGGCTTCGGACTTCAGATCGAAGGTGTCCTGATGCGGCGGCCCTCCCGGGAGGTAAATCATGATCACTGCCTTGCGGCCCGACCGCAGACCCGACGCAGTTTCCGCACGAAGAAGCTGGGGCAAGGTCAAACCACCCAATCCCAACGCCCCGATGCGCAAAAAATTGCGTCGGGAAACGCCATCACAATAGCGACGGGCGATGCCTGGGAGGGTGAGCACGCGGTATCTTTACCGAAAATCCGACGTGTTGGACAAGGCCCGCCTTCGATTTCGTTGCCGAAGTTTGGGGTGAGGCCCTCACTCTGAACCATTCAAACGGTAGGGATGGCGTGCTGCGCCGTCCCCGGCTCGGGCGGAGCTCCGGGCCGGCCT
>DLVS01000107.1 GCA_003445095.1 Verrucomicrobiales bacterium | reverse complement strand
GCTGGTCAAGTCAGGAGGACCTGAAATCCGAAATGGCGGATCTTGGTTCATGCCAGACCACGCCAGCGGCGAACCGCCCACTCCAGGGTTAGAAACCCAAGGATCGTTCCGAGCCACCACGGTTTGTCCCACAGTGGGCGGCGGCGGTATTCAACGGTGCCGGGAGGAACCTGTGCGAAGAGCGCCCCGGGTGCCGCGGGCGCGGAGTCGAGCTGATACGCCTGCCCGCCGGAAACGCGCGCAATCGCGGCCATTGATTCCGGGCGCGCCCGCAGATCCTCCATTTCTCGATCGGAAGATTCGCCCACGAGCAATTGTCGGTCCTCTCCAAGCTTCACACCTCTCTGAGTGGCAGAGGCAACCAAAACATGGCTGCCCGCGGACGGCACTGGAATGTTCGCCTCGTACGTTCGACTCGCGCTGTCGTAACGGGCGCGAACGATCGCGTTGCTCTGAGGTGCGCCCGCGAATTGAAGCGACACTTCCGCAGTGGCGATTTCCTGCAACTGCGGATTCCTGACTTTGACACTCGCCTTCACCGACTCGCCCGGCTGGGCGTAACCTTGAGCGAGTTCCAGCGTCACCGCCGAGTTCGTTTTGCTGACCTTGCCCGCGGCTAACCAGCGTACGGCGTTCACCCAGAATTGACGGTAATATCGGCTATCGGAGTTTGATTCAGTCAGTCTTCGTCCCGGGGCCGACGCCTCACCCCAGATCGTTTCAAAATCACGCCCCCAAGTGCGCGTGGTATCCGAGGTGAACGCCATGCTGCGTCCTTTGCCGATCTCCTGCACCGCGATCAACACATTGCCGTCGTCCGCTTTCGCCAGCACCACGGCTCCGGGTTTTGCACGCTCGACTCGGTTCATGCCGTACAGTGTGGGAAACTTTTCGGTCCAGATTCGCACGGTCTCGGCGCGATCGTCGCTGAACGCGATGAGCGGATGTGTCCACGCGGCCGTCGGCACTTGGAGGCGGATGGGCCGGGCTTCGGAATCGTCGCTGCTCTCCATCGCCACGGGAATGATGCGATCGAGCACGGTGCGATGGTAGCCGCCCTTCCCGAAAGCGGAGTTGCCGCCGATCATCACAAATCCACCGCCGAACTGTTCGACGAGCTTTGACACATTCAGCAATTGGTCGGGCGTGAACGACGAAATCTTGATGTCGCTGTGAATCACCACGTCGTATTCGAGCAGGCCGGCCAACGTTCGCGGAAAACCTTTGGTGGGATGTTCCACGGGATAGATGCGGTCGCCGGTTTCGGGATCAGAATCGACCGTGTTGAGAAACTGCCCGCCGTTGCCGACCTGTCGGTAGAGCACGGTTACCTTCAGGTCTTTGTCAGATTGCAGCGCGTCTTTGAGGTACTTCCATTCTGGAATCGGACTCGAGTCCTGCTGCGGCGTGCCCTCCATGTAGAGCACGCGAAGGGTCGGGTCAGTGACTTCGAGGCCGAACTGCCGCCGGTTATTGGTCGCCAACCACTCGTCCCTCTGCGGGGACACGCTGACTTCATAAACTTGGAAACCGCGCTGACGTGGCGTGAAGTCGAGCTCGACCTGCTGAGCGGCGCCGTTGAGCCGGACCTCCTTGGTCGTGAGCGCCTCTCGGTCCCGGCGGATAACCACGGAAACAGTTTGGTTCGAGAAGCCGGTTGAACGAAGGGCCAGGGTCACCCGCGTGGGTGATTCATTGGGAACGGCGCGTTTCACTTGAACGTTCTCGATGACGATGTCCTTCAGGTCGTTCGTGGTGCCGGTAGTAACGGTGTGGATGGGGATTCCCTTTTGGCGAAACTGCCGGGCGACCGCTTCCGGTGCCTTCGACGACGTTTCGATCCCATCCGAAACGAGGACGACTCCCGTGAGGGGATCGTCGGCGGGTGCGGCCAAGAGCGTCTCCAGCGCATTCGCCAAAGCCGTGACGGAACCGGTCGGACTGGCGGCGTTGAAGTCCTTCATTGAAGCCACGACCTGGTCGAAACGGAAGGCTCCCACTTCGAGGTTAGCAGGCTTGTCACTTAAGACGTGCTGTTCGACCCAGTCTTTGCCCGCTTTCAACCGGCCACCCGGCACGTCTTGAGTGCCCATGCTTCTCGAAGTGTCGAGCAGCACGGCCATCCGAGCCTTGGGCTGGTGTTGGATTTTCTCGACCCAATTGGGATCCAAAAGGCAGGCAGCTAAGAGCGCCAGAATCGCACAACGGACTGAGGTCAGAAATAAACGGACCGGTTGGCCCGCTCGCCCACGTGCCCATCGGTAACTCAGGAACACCGTCGCCAGCGCTACCACACCAACGGCGGCGATCCAGCGCCAGTCGGGCAGATAAGTGAACTGAGTCATTTAATTATTTGGGGAGCGCGCCCGCCCCGGGCGCAGCGGACGGCGCCCCGCCGTCCGCAAGAGACGTGTGGAGTCGTTACGGGCGAATTCGCAGTTGCGCGCGGCGGTGTGGCGGGCGAGGCGCCCAAGGCGGGCGCGCCCCCCAAGACCAAAGACAGCCGCAGGTTCACTCGGCATGGGAAAGCCGTTTGAAATAATCGGCGATAGCTCCTTCGTACTGTTTTGGGGCCTCTTCGGCAGATACATCGGAGAGTTCGGGTTTTCCGGAGAGCAGACTTTCCAGCATCGCCGCGGCCGCACCCAGGGAAGAGGCGCTCTGATCTCCTGCCGTACCGGCCAATTCGCTATTTCCGCTGCGCATGGCTTGGGCGGCTTGACCCATCTTCGCCGCTGCATCGCTCATGCGTTGTCCCGCACCGTGGCCGCGTCGCGAACCTTTGCCGGCGGCTCGGGCGAGGCGTTCGGCGATCTCTTTGGCCTCCTTGCTGAGTTGTTCCTGCTTGGGCGCTAACTTCGCTAGCTCCGTGTCCTGGTTTTCGTTCTCTTCTTTGTTTTCCTGGTTCTCCGTCGGCTTGGACTCTTGCTCCGGCTTCTCGCCGCTCCCTTTTTGTCCGTTACGCTTTTCACCCTGTCCCTTCTCGCCGGTCCCACTCGCTTTTTGGCCGCTTCCCTTTTGGCCGGTTCCTTTCTCACCCTTGCCGTTGGATCCGTTCCCCTTCTGGCCGGCGCTTTTCGACGGATTGCTCGTCGCTTGGCTTTCGCTCGAATTGCGGCCGGGATCTTGTCCCGCGGCATTGAGGCCCGCCTGCTGACGTCTGAGCTCCTGAATTTGAGCCAAAGCTTGGGCCATCTCTTGCTGGTTGGGCGGTTCCTTCTTCTGTTTCTTGATCGCTTCCAAAACCACGTTCAATGCCGGCGGATTATTGGTCGGAGACTTCTGGGCGACGGGAGGCGGCACCGTGGGTAAGCTCTGCAACTGCGGCATGAGGCCAACGACCTGATATAAGCTCGCCAACGCCGATTCTTCCGGCGCGAGCGCCGCCTCACGCTTCTGCGACTGGAGCGCTGTCACCGCTTTTTCCATCGCAGCGACGGCTGAGTTCATCGCGCCCTGCGCCGGCAATGGTGCACCCGTTTTGGTGAGTGCCTGCTGATACATCTTGCCGAACTCGAGGGCGTCCTTCTGCCGGGCGGCGAGTTCTTTGAATTTATCCTCCGTTGCCTTGGCCGCGACGGCCGCCGTATCGGCGATAATCTGCTTTTGGATCACCAACAGATTCACCTTTTGGCCCTGGGTCTGCGACAAGCATTTCCCGGCCTCCAGATCCGTGATCTCGATGAAATACGTGGGAGAATGGCCGATGCCCGGCCCGTCGAGCGTGTTGTTGTCACGCGCTTCGGCGTGATAGGCGACAAGCTCAAATTCATGCAGCTTGAGTAACGAGAGATCGAGCTCCGCCTCGGCTTCGACTTCATTGTCTTTTTTCGCTGTCACCTCCGCCGCGAGCTCTTGTTCGGGTGCGCCGAGGCGATGATAAATGATTTTCACACCCGCCAACCCGAAGTCGTCGCTCGCCGTGAGTTTGAGGGCGACGCGGTTGGTGGCGGCCGCGCGAATGTCTTGTCCCGGTGTGGTGAAATCAACCTTGGGCGGTGCATCGGGAACGGCCGTGACGTGGTGAACCTGTTCGTCTCCGCCGCGACGGCCCTTGGCATCGAACAACTCGAAGCGAAACTCGTCGTCCTTAACCACGGGAAGTTGCGCGGCCCATTGCTGCGCGGTGTTAGGCTTGAGCTCGAGAACCATTCCATTGGTAAACCGGAGCTGCGCTTTGGAGAGCGGAACGGTCGGCGTAACGCGAAAGGTAGCCTGGCTTCCTCGAACGATCGTGATATCGGCGGTCGCTTGTTCCAGTGGCTTGAGCCCAGTGTAAGCGGGCGGCTGCAGCCGAACGCGAAGGTCCTTCACGTCCGGCGGCACGTAGCTGGTCACTGGGAATTCGTCCGAGACGGCATCGAGTCCGACCACGCGGTAGGCAAAGGAGGCGTTCACTGCCGGAATCAAGTGGCGGAAGCTGCCGTTGGTGGAAGCGGTCAGTGGAACGCTCGTCCATTCGTTCCGCCCCTCTTCGCGAATTTGAATCTCGGCTCGTTCCGGCTGGCGTCCGCTGAACTCGCTGGCGATTTCCAAGGGGCGTCCCACCGGTACCTCCGCCGCGCCTGGGGTGACTTTCACTTGCGAGAAAGGGGCCTTGGACCAAGGCGCCATGGTTCGTTTAAGCGCGGTGCCGGCCGCCGGAGCCGAAATGAGGAAGGCGCCCAGGGCGCCGACGACACCAGCTACGATCAGCGCCGGCAATATCAGCCGTCGGCCGTGGGGCAGGGAGGTTTGTGCGACCGTGGCCGAAGCACGCTGTTGGAGGGCCGCCACGAGTTCATGTTCGTACTCCTGCGAAATCTTTCGTTCGCCGGTCGCATACTCGGCGGCCGTGGACACTTCGCAGCCCGCACTCGGACGCGCGGCCTCAACTTCGAGGGCTGACGCCTTGAGCGACGTTGGTCTTCGCCGCAGCCAGATCACCCGGCCGAGCCCGGCGATCAAAACGATGGCCATCAAGGCGACGGCGGCCCAGCGCGCCGACGCCGGTAGGATGAGGCCGTAATCCACCAGAGCCACCGTCAGCAGCACCAAGGCGAGGAGTCCGATGACGGTTAAGCCGGTAGCGAGGCGGACCGCGTGATCTCTGGCGCGGCCAGCGAGAGCGAGCTGATCCCTGATGGGAGAAGGCGTATTCATAGATTCCTTTTAGGCGAACGAACGATTGGAGAAGAGCGTTTCAATGAACAAAAGGGCGAGCGCACTCAGCAGAAGGATTCGCCAGAACTCGCGTTGATTGTGCGTTGGGCCGAAGAGATTTTCGGTCAGGCCCGCCGAACTTGGGGCCACGTCACGGACCAACTGCTGCTGGAACTCACCGGGGCGCAGCGCGGCCAAATCGGCCTCGGAAGCCGGTACGTTCACACTGAAACGACGAAGCTCCCGATCGGTGGAGTCGCGTAACGACCAAACACCTGGACCCATTGCCTTCAGGTCGAGCCGACCTTGGGCGTCAGCGGTGACGGCAGAGTTTTGTCCACCAGGCGCGACCAGCCGGAACGCTGCGTTCTTCGCGCCAGCACCCAGCTCAAGTTGCGCTTCGGATCCAGCCTCCACATTTTCGCCCGCCCGCGACTGTGTTGCGGCGGACTGGCCCGTCAGAAATTGCACTGCCTGCTGAAGCCAGGGGACGAATGTCTTGTGCTTGGGCCAGTCGTTCCAGGTCGTGTCGGCAGAAGTGTTCACGAGCAAAACTCTTCCCTGCCCGATCCCTCCCCCGATGATTAAGGGGACTCCATCTTCGAAACGCGCACTCACCGCACCTTTTTCCGATGTGCCGACCGTGAAACGCCCGGTAAATTGCGGCAAGGAGAGATTCCCGCTGTTCGCCTGACGAAACGGCGCAAACAACGGACTCGCCGAATCATGGTCGCCGATGTGCCAAGCCGACTCGGCGTCCACGGTTTCGATCGTTTTTAAGGAGGCCGGCGTAAGCCCACTGAAATCGGAATTGAAGCCATTCGCGGAATGGGCATCACCGACAAAGAGCAAGAGGCCGCCGCCACTCTGGACAAATTCCGTCAGCGCCCTTTTCGCTTCACTAGATAACGACTTCAGCGCCGGCAGCACCACCACGGCGGGACGGGTTCCTCCAGGCTTGGCTGCAAGTCCATTAACCAAGGTATCGGGACCGATTTTTTGCAGCGAGAAGGGCGAAACGCTCGCGTTGGTGGTACCGAAAGCAGGGTCCAACGCCGCCGCCACGAAGAACGTCTGCTCCTCGAATGAACGCGTCCGGGGACGTCCTTCCACCAACAGCACCCGAATCGGCTCCGGAACGAAGACCGTCTGGAAACGAGCGTCGTCGGCCGCGAGAGAATCTCCCGGACGAATCCGAAACTCAGCGCTATGCCAGCCGGGTTTCAAACGCGGCAGCGAAAGGTCGAGGTTGGTGGTTGCTCCGGCCTTCAGCGCCAGCATTCGTGTTAAAACCGGCTTTCCGTCCACCAGGAGCTCGGCCTCCAGCGCGGGAAGGTCCTGGTCACCGTAGTCAACGATGACGGCATGAGGCGCGACACCATCTGCTGGTTCGAGATTGAGTTCGGCAACGGCGACATTGGGTGCAGTTAGGTCGCCGACAGGCAGCACTCGCACCTCAAGTCCGACCGGCAATGCCGCCGTGTTGGGGCTTCCGATTCCTGACCGTTGGAGATCGCTGATGACCACGATCGAAGACAGCACCTGTGGATCGCCGAGCGCAATCAACCGGGCCGCCTCGCGCAGGCCCTCCGCGAGATCCGCCGCTCCATTCGCTGAAGTGAGATTCCCCAGGTGTTGAGCCACCACGGAGGGTTGGGAGAACCCCGAAGTCACGGTCGCTTTCGTGGCGCAAGTCACTAAAGCCGCTCGGTCTTCGGGACTGAGTTTGGCTAAAAGATCACGTGCGGTCTGGCGCGCCTTGGTCCAGCGAGCACCCCCAGTGTCCGTCGCTTGGAGACTCAGCGAACGGTCTAGGACGAGGACCACCTGGCGTCGTTGCTGGCCACCCGCCGCGGCGGTGGAGACCGGCAGGTAAGGCCGGGCAAAGGCGAACACGATCAGCGCGAGGATCAAGAGCCGGAGCGCGAGTAACAGCAGGTTCCGGAGTCTCTGTCGCGACGAAGCCTGCTCGTCCTGTTGAACAAAAAAACGAACGGTGCTGAATCGGAG